>JAZSJQ010000113.1:0-14805 GCA_045534445.1 Acutalibacteraceae bacterium | reverse complement strand
TGGACAAGACCGTCCTGATGAACGCCTATATCAACAAATGCGCCGAAATCGATAACGTTTCGGACAGTTCCCTTCAGCTCCATGCCCGGGGTCAGATCCTCAATGGAAAGAACATCGGTGCGAAGCATGGGAGGGGGAAGCTCGTCACGCATATCGCGTCCGGGAGCCAGAAGCTCACGGATAATATCGGCAAGGGTCGGCTCGCCGATGCCGATTTTTTCAGCAACGGAAGCAGCACCGAGCTGAGCGACACGAGCGGACAGCTCGCCGATGCCGCCCTTCTTAACGTCATCAAGGGTGTAGCCGCAGAGGGTCAGCAGGCTCTTTGCAGCATCGTAGCTTTCGGGGTGAACGCCTGTGTTGTCAAGAACGTTCTTGCTTTCTGCAACACGGCAGAAGCCTGCGCACTGCTCGAATGCCTTAGGACCTAATTTGCTTACCTTCTTAAGCTCTGCACGGGATTTGAAAGCGCCGTTTTCCTCTCTGTAGGCAACGATATTCTTTGAGATGGTTGCATTGATGCCTGCAACTCTTGTCAGCAGGGAGGGGGAAGCGGTATTGAGGTCAACACCTACGCTGTTAACGCAGTCCTCAACAACGCCGTCGAGAGCCTCGCCAAGTCTCTTCTGGGGCATATCGTGCTGATACTGACCGACGCCGATTGCCTTGGGGTCGATCTTTACAAGCTCTGCAAGGGGATCCTGCAGTCTTCGGGCTATTGAAACAGCACTTCTGAGAGAAACGTCATATTCGGGGAACTCTTCCGCCGCAAGCTTACTTGCAGAATAAACAGAAGCGCCTGCCTCGGAAACAACCATGTAGGAAATGCCCATTTTAAGCTCGCCGATAAGCTCAGCTACGAACATTTCGGTCTCCTTGCTTGCGGTGCCGTTGCCGATGGAGATTATCTGAACACCGTGCTTCTTGCAAAGAGCGGTGATCTTTGCCTTTGCCTCGTCTATCTTCTTGTAGGGAGGTGCGCAGTAGATAACCCCTGTGTCGAGAACTCGTCCTGTTGCGTCAACGACAGCAACCTTACAGCCTGTTCTGTAGCCGGGGTCGAGACCGAGAGCAACCTTGCCCTTTACGGGAGGCTGGAGCAGAAGCTGACGGAGGTTGACCGAGAAAAGACCGATAGCCGCCTCTGAAGCGGTCTCAAAAGCACTGCTTCTCAGCTCGTTTTCGATGGAGGGGAAGATAAGACGGTCGAAAGCGTCATTTGCCGCCTCCACAACGCAGTCTGCGCAGGGAGTGGAGTTCTTTACGGTGTGAGAAATAATGACGTGCATTCCCTTCTCACGGTCAAACTCGATCTTTGCTTTAAGTATGCCCTCTTTTTCACCTCGGTTGATTGCAAGGACTCTGTGTCCTGCAATTTTGGAGAGAGGCTCCTTGAATTCATAATAATTGGTATAAACGCTGTCAACCTCGGGGTCTGCGGCTTTGGAAGTCAGCATACCGTTTAAGAATACAACTCGTCTGAGCTGTTTTCTGATATCGGCATCATCGGAGATATCCTCTGCGATAATGTCCATAGCACCTGCGAGAGCGTCCTGAGGAGTCTCAACGCCCTTTTCGGGGTTGACAAAGCTTTCCGCCAAGTCAATGGGGAAGTCCTTTGTTTCCTGAGCGAAAATGACATGAGCAAGGGGCTCAAGACCCTTTTCTCTTGCGATGGAAGCCCTTGTTCTTCTCTTGGGCTTATAAGGACGGTAGATATCCTCAAGCTCTGCAAGGGTCTGAGCGCGGTCGAGAGCGTCGTTTATCTCGTCAGTGAGCTTTTCCTGAGATTCGATGGAAGAACGGATCTCCTCACGTCTTTTATCGAAATTCTGTAAGTATGCGTATCTGTCAGCTATTGCACGAAGGGTCTGGTCGTCCTGAGTGCCGTGCATTTCCTTACGGTAACGGGCAATAAAGGGAATTGTGTTTCCGTCATCGATAAGCTGCAGAATGTTCTCCATCCACTGCTGTTTGATCTTAAATTCGTTGACTAATGCTTTGACAAAATCCATGTGTGAGCCTCCAAAATTAAATCCTGTTTGTAATAACTGCTATTGAATATGACAGAGCGTATATTATCGGCTGGTGTATGACGTAGATAAAAAGCGAATGCTTTCCGAGAAAACCCAGAAAAGGAATCTTTTTATAGCAGAATTCGGGCAGAGTGCGCGTTGAAAGATATATTCCCCAGAATACTCCCGCAAGGAACAGGAACAGATAAGGCAGAAGAGGGAAATAATCAAGTGCCGAATAGCTGTTGTCGGTAAAACCGAAAATAAAAAGCCTGCTTTTGAATGTCAGCATTTCGGGGATATTTATCCTCATGGGACCGAAGCCGAAAAAGCCGTTTTTCACATTGTAGGTAAGGGCATAGAGCAGGTGGCAGAACAGCGCTGAGGGAATCAGGGGCAGTCTGCGCAGAAATTTTTCGCAGGCGCTGAAAATAAGCATTGAAAAGCTGAGCATATGCAGTATGCCGAAGGTAATGGGCGCGCGGTAGTCGATAAACACCGAAACAAGGGTGAAGACCATCGCAATACCCAGCAGCTTTGCGCCTCTGAGAGCATTATTGCGGCTCAATGAACAGCATATGCCCGAAAGGATTATGAACATTCCCTGATCAAAGGTGACGATTACGTTCTGGGATTCAAAAACGGGATATGCCCAATCAAAACCCAGCATCGTAAGGTCATAGAGGGCGTGGTAGAATATCATGTATATTATGGCGATACCGCGAAGTGCATCGTAAAGCTCCACCCGTCGTCTGACGAGGGGGGTGTTATCGGTGTTTTCCGTAATTGTGTTTACCACGGAGCGCATACCTCCCACGCATTCAAAGTCATTATATTTTACCACACAAACCAACAAGGGGCAAGTTAAAAACCTGTCATCACTGTTATTTAAAAAAGTCATAATAATTAGTTAACAATCCGTTCTTCGAGGAGGTGAGAAATGCCCTCTTTTCATTGACACAAAGCCAAGTGCATGATAAAATTAACAGTGATACACGCATACAGTCTGATTTTTGTATTTCCCGGCAAAGGGCTGATATGCGGAAAGCAAAGGAGGATATCATGTCTATCTTACAACAGCTCAACAGCATTCCCATGTACGCCGTATGCGGCGGCATAGTTGCCGTGGTAGCGGTGATATGCGTTATCTTCATGATAAGAGCATACCGCGCAGGCAAGGCAATCGGAATGGACACTGCAAAAATGAAAAAGGTAATTATTTCAAGTGCCACATTTACAATGCTCCCCGCAGTCGGCATACTGCTCGGCGTTATTGCACTGGCAGGCAGCCTCGGCACTCCATGGCCCTGGCTTAGACTTTCGGTCATCGGCGCACTTCACTATGAGACTCAGGTTGCAGAAGCAGCCGCAGAGCAGGTGGGCATGAGCAAGCTTTCAGCTTCCGAAATGACCGCATCGGGCTTTACCACCATTGCATTGCTTATGAGCATATGCATCATGTGGGGAATGGTACTTTCCCTTATCTTCAATAAGAGCTACACAAAGAAGCTAGGAAACGGCGGAGAAAAGAAGCAGTCGAGCGGCTCGGCAGGCTTCGGCGACAGCGCAATGACCGCAATGTTCATAGGTCTCGTCTGCGCATACGTCGGCAGTTATATCGGTGATTTCGTATCAGGCAACGGCTCCTTCTCCTTCAAGGGCGACTGGATGTCTCTTGTGGTCGTAGCCGTTTCGGGACTTTCAATGGCATTTTTCATGTGGCTCGGCAAAAAGAAGGGCTTTGCATGGGTGGAGAGCTTCTCCATCGCAGGCAGTATGCTCCTCGGAATGGGTGCCGCAGTGCTTGTGAATATGTTTATCTGATAAAAGGAGAAAGGAGTATAATATCATGAATGAACAGGAAAAAGTAACATATTTTGAAAAATACAACAATAAAACTCATGTGATAGGCAGAATAGCATCGGCAATCGTTCTGGTGCTTCTTCTGACCGCCCCCTTCATGATGGGCTTGTTCCTCGGTGCAATGCCCGATATCGGCGCAGTGGGCAAGGCATTCCTTGCAGTCGGACTTGTCTGGACAGTAAGCTCCGTTGCTGAGTTTCTTATCTACACTCCCATGCTTGGCGCAGGCGGCGGTTATCTTGCATTCATCACAGGCAATCTTATAAATATGAAGATACCCTGTGCAATAAATGCACGCGATACAGTGGGCGCAAAGTCGGGTACTCCCGAAAACGAGATAATCTCCACTCTCTCCATTGCGACCTCCTCTCTCATTACCATTCTTGTGCTGGCACTGGGCGTGGTTCTTCTTGTACCGCTTCAGCCCATACTTCAGCACCCTGCGCTTCAGCCTGCCTTTGACTACGTTGTGCCTGCACTTTTCGGTGCAATGGCATATAAGTATTTCCGCGGCAGCATGAAGATCGCCATCATTCCTCTGGTGGTTATGAGCACACTTTTCGTTCTCGTTCCTTCTCTCACTTCCTCCACCAGCTTTATGATTATTCCCAGCGGCGTTATCGCTATCGCACTTTCCTTTATTTACTTCAAGGCACAGAATAAAAAGCCCGTTGTTTCCGAGGTCACCGAGGAGGCAGAATAATGAAATATGTAAATATCGCAATCGCGGCGGTGCTTGGCATAATAGCCCTGCTTTTCCTTCTGCTGATAGTTGCAGTGCTTCGTACTCTGTTCATGGGCAGAAAAAAGTCGAGCTATGTACCCGCACCGGATAAGGAAAGAGAAGCAGAATACGCCGAAAAGCTTTCCGAAATGATAAAGATACCCACTGTCTCCCATAAGGGACAGACGGATATCTCCGAATATTTAAAGCTCCATGAAAAGCTCGTAGAGCTGTTTCCTCTGGTGCACGAGAAGCTCCAGAAGACCGTCATCGACGGAAACCTTCTCTATAAGTGGACAGGTAAAAGCAGTGAAAATCCCATCGTTCTCATGAGCCATCAGGACGTTGTTCCTGCGGAAGGAGTCTGGGAGCATGAGCCCTTCTCAGGGGACATTGCCGATGGCAAGGTATGGGGACGAGGTGCAGGCGACACCAAGTGTTCCGTCATGGCATTCTTTCAGGCAGTTGAAGAACTTCTCAAAGAAGGCTATGAACCCTCATGCGATGTTTATCTTTCCTCCTCCTGCACCGAGGAATGGGGCGGCGAGGGCGGTCCGAAGATCGTCTCCGAGCTTAAAAACCGCGGCGTTAAGCCTTTCCTTGTAATTGACGAGGGCGGCGGAATCATCAGTGAGCCCGTCGGCGGAATCAAGGGCAATTACGCAATGATAGGCGTTTTTGAAAAGGGCAAGGCAAATATCCGCTTTACCGCAAAGAGCAACGGCGGACACGCCAGCACACCTCCGAGAAACACCCCCATTGTAAGGCTTGCCGCATTCATAAACGAGGTTGAAAACGGCAAGCACTTCAAGAAGAAGTTCCTTCCCGAGGTCACTGCAATGTTCGGCAAGCTTTCACGCTATGCACCCTTCGGTCTGCGTCTTGTAATGGGCAACCTCTGGTATTTCAAGCCTCTTATGAAGGCTGTAATGCCAATGATAAGCTCACAGGCAGGTGCAATGCTCCGTACAACCGTTGCGTTTACCATGCAGTCGGGCTCAGATGCTGAGAATGTTCTGCCTCAGGAGGCAACTCTCTGCGCGAATGTGCGCTACATTCCCCATCAGGGCGAGGAGGAGAGCCTTAAAATTCTCCGCAAGCTTGCAAAGAAGTACAAGCTCGAAATGGAGATACTCGATTCCAACGACCATTCCGAGCCTGCGGACATAAAGGGCAAGGCGTTTAAGTTTGTTGAGGAAACAGTCGATAAGACCTTCCCCGGACTTGCAAGCAGCCCTTATGTTGTTCTCGGCGCGACCGATGCACACTTCTATCAGGAGATATGCGACAACTGCGTGAGATTCGCACCTGTCATATATGGTCCTGAGCAGATGAAGGGAATGCACGGACTCAATGAAAACATCGAGACCAACTGTCTCCCCGGTGCAGTTGACTTCTACAAGAATCTTATAAAGAAGCAGGAAGAAAACCGATAAAGTAAAATGACGTTTAAGAAAGAAGCTTCTTAAACGTCATTTTTATTATTCTTCAATTATCCACGTCAAACCCTCGGGCGATTGGGCAAGTCCGTAATATTCGGACTCATGGGGCGCTCTGACGGTCAGTGCCGACCCCTGAAATGCGGTTTCGTCTATCGTCTTTATATTGTCGGGAATGACTATCTCAGCAAGACCGCATGCCATGAATGCTCCGAAAGGAATGTCAGCAAGACCGCTGCCGATTGAGACCTCCTTGAGACCGAGACAGGAGGTAAAAGCATTGCTGCCCATCTCTGTCACAGTATCGGGGATAACGAAGCTTTCAAGAGCTTCACATTCATTGAAGGAATGGCTGCCGATATATGTGATACTGTCAGAAAAGCTTACGAACTTAAGCTTTCTGCATTTATCAAAGGTGCCGTCGGGAATCTCTGTAAGAGATCTGCTGAGATATACGGATTCAAGAGCGTCGCAGCCGCCGAACACAAAATTTCCCATTTTGGTCACGCTGTCGGGAATGACAGCATTTTCAAGGGAATCGCACTCTATAAAAGCACAGCCGTCGATAAATGTAACGCTGTCGGGTATCTGAACGCTTTTGATATTACTGCCCTTGAAAGCGTTATAGCCGATGGCGGTCACGGGGTGGCCGAACATCTCGTCGGGGAGCTTCATGTCTCCGCCAAGCAGGGTGTAATTGCGCACAATGGTGACCTCATCGTTTTCGATCTCTATGCACGCAAAGCGCACCCATGCGACCCTCACGGCAAGAAACAGCGCAAACAACACTAAAATCGCAATACACACAGCAATAATCCTGCTTTTTATCATATTCTGTTTTGAGGCTTTTTCAAGATTTTCCCTGTATTCCTGCTTTTCCTGCTCAGTTAAGTTTTCGTAATTCTTTGCGCTGAGTTTCTTTGCCATGATAATATCTCCTTTTACTGTTATTCGGTAATTCTTCTGCACTCGATCTCAATGGGATCACAGAGTGGGGTTTTCATATCTCCCTTCACCACGAAGGTCAGAGTGATGCTTTCAGCTGACAGGTCGAAATTGTCGGGTGTACAGTTGATGCTTTCCGCATTTTCGCCGTAGGAATGGTCAAATCGGAAATCGTGGAGACCGTCTGAGTCTGCGGCATAAAGGGCGTAGGTTCTGTAAACTCCGTCGGGAGTGATATCGGGTATGCGGTACAGTATCCTCTGACTCATGGGATTGCACACTATCTTGTCGAGATAGATGCGGTCACCGTTATCGAGGGTAATATCCCTGTCGATGCTGTAGCAGACCGTATTTTCCTCAATGATGCCCGTTCTCAGCGTAAAGGAGTATTCCCACGGACCGCTGATGCGCTTTGAAGAAGCGTCAGCGAAATAGAGCTTTGCCATATTTATGGTGAGATCAAAGTCTGCATTCGCGGGAAGCTCATACTCGCTGAGATCAAACTGCATGAAGGAGCATCGGCCGTCCGAGGTCTTGTAATCCAGACCGTCGGCTATTGGGGTATAGATCGAGAAAATATCACCGCATTCAAGAGTAAAGCCGTGCAGGATATTTCCCGTTACTTCCTCATCGGAAGAATAATCGTATTCTATGACCAGATTGAGAATTCTGTTTTCGAAGAAAGCCTCGGAGAGTGTGATGGTAAGACCGTTGCTCTCATCGGAAATGCCGATGAAATCAATATACTCATCTGAAGCGGAGCTGTAATGGTCGTTTTCGCTTATGACGGAATTCTTTCTGACGGCACTGATGATCCGATCCACCGCAACAACTGAGCCTGCGAAGGCGGCAACAAGCAGTACTGCGGCAATAAGCACAGTGAAGGTTTTCTTAAAGGATATTGTTTTTCTTTTTTCTGTCCCGAAAACCGCATCAAGAGTGCGGTCGGCAAAGTCAGGGGACAGAACGATGGCTTCATTTGCTTCAGAATAGAGCTTTTCAAATTTTTCAAAAAACTTATCATTGGTGTTCATCAGATCCCCTCCTTTTCAAGAATCTTTTTCAGCTGTGCTTTGGCACGTTCAAGGTGAGTGCCGACTGTAGATTGAGGGAGAGACAGAAGAGAAGCGATTTCTTTTATCTTATAGCCCTCAAAGAAATGAAGATGTATGACGATACGGTACTTTTCCTCAAGGGAACGAACCGCCTCATATACAGTGCGACGGTCATCAGAGGCAAACTCGATCCCCGATATACTTTCTTCAAAAGACGTAAGTCTGCGTATTTTTCGCACTCGGTTTTTTGCCTGATTGATGACAACTCGCAGAAGCCATGCCTTTTCGTGATTCTCATCATTGAACGTCGGCTTCTGATCGCAGAGCTTTATAAACGTATCCTGAACCGCGTCCTCGGCTTCCGTAAGATTGCCGAGAATGCTGTATGCCGCGCGCATCATACTTTTGGAATACTTGTTTACACAATGCTCTATGTATACCCTTTCGGACATTGTACCGCTCATAGCCTTTCGACCTCCTTTCGTAAACAAAACACATCTGAAGGCGGCTTTTGCTCACGAAGCATAAAAATATATTATCATAATAGCACAGAAAACGAAAAAAGAAACTATTTTTATGGAAAAAGCACTCCACGGTAAAACCGTGGAGTGCTTCTGACTGTTCAATTAAAGGATAACCTTGATGTCGTTCTCCTCGAGCATGGAAGCAGCAGGAATATAGATGCCCTCGAGCTTTTCGCCGTTGAGCCATACTTCCTTGGTTCCGCCCTCAGCACCGTTGGGATTTTCAACAGTGATGTGGAGCTTCTTGCCGCGGAAGGTCTTTTCCATCTTGAAGCTCTTCCAGTCAGCGGGAATGGAGGGGTTGATCTCAAGACCGTTAAGGTCAGGTCTCATACCGCAGATACCCTCAACGCAGCCGACCATAACGGTGGATGCGGTACCGGTGAGCCAATGGACGTGAGTTCTGCCCTCGAAGGGAGACTCAACAGACTCGGTAAACTGACCGTGTGCATAGGGTTCGATTCTTCTGATCTCAGCCTTGTCATTCATGTAAGCAGGGCTTGTCTCCTTGAAGTACTCGAATGCACGGTTGCCGTGACCCATAAGAGCCTCAGCAAGGATGATCCAGCCCTGAGATTGGCAGAATATAGCACCGTTTTCCTTGGTGGAGCCGTTGAAGAGAATCATAACAGAGCCGTCGAAGGGGTGATCCTTGTAGGAAGGAGCGAGGAGACGTGCGCCGTAAGCGGTGTTCAGCTCTCTCCAGGTGCTCTCAAGGCAGGTCTCAGCCTGCTCGGGAGTTGCAACGCCGGAAATTACAGCCCAGCTCTGGGGGTTGAGCCACATATTAGCCTCAACGTCAGCCTTTGCACCGACCTTTACGCCGTTGTCGCGAATGCCGCGGATAAATCTGTCCTCGTCCCAGCAGTTGTCCTGAATGTTCTTGTAGAGGATCTCAGCCTGCTGATCGAGATACTTGATGTAAAGCTCATCGTTCTTATGCTCGCAGAAGGTGCGCATGATCTTGAGAGCCCAGTAGAGCTGGAATGCAACGAAGGTGCTTTCACCCTGTGCGCCCATTCTCAGGCAGTCGTTCCAGTCAGCGGAAAGACCTGCAGGCATACCGTGAGCTGCAAGGTGGTTCATGGAGAAGCTGATAGCTCTCTTGAGGTGCTCGTAAACAGTGCCCTCGTCCTTGTTTGCAAAGGGGATTACCTCATCGAGGAAGTCGATATCGCCGCTCTCTGCCATGTACTTCTTGACAGTGGGGAAGAGCCACAGAGCATCGTCAGCACGGTAGGGAGTGTGATCGATTCTCTTTGCGTATGCATCAGCCTCTTCGGGGGTAGCTTCGTGACCGGGGTTATGATCGAAGGTTACAAGAGGCAGACCTGCGCCGTTGTGAACCTGACCGGAAAGCATAAGACGGATCTGTTTCTTAGCCATTTCGGGGTCGAGGTGGAGGATACCCTGAATATCCTGAACGGTATCACGGAAGCCGTAGCCGTTTCTCTCACCGCAGTAGGAGAATGAAGCTGCACGGCTCCATACGAAGGTGGTAAAGCACTGGAATGCATTCCAGGTGTTGATCATTGCGTTGAAGTTCTCGTCGGGAGTCTCGATCTGGAAGTTAGCAAGCTTGCCGTGCCAGTAGTTGATGAGCTGAGAGAGCTCGTCGTCGGTGACAGCCTTGATGTCAGCATAGGAAGCGAGGATAGCGGCTGCCTCATCGGGCTCCTTCTGACCGAGTGCGAAGAGGATTTCGCGTGTTTCGCCTGCTGCAAGCTCGATCTCGGTGTGGAGAGCACCGCAGGGGTTAGCGTTGTAGTTGAGGACGTTGTTGCACTTGCCGTCCTGCAGAGCCTGGGGCTTGCCATAGCCGTTATAGAGACCGAGGAAGTTCTCCTTGTCGCCGCAGTAGGAAACAACCGGGGCACCTGCAAGACCGAAGAAACGGTTTGCGCGCTTGTTGCCGTTGAACTCCTCCTGGCAGCGCTCGTTGATGGTCATATCGATGCGGTTGTCGTTAAAATATGTACGGGTGATAAACTGGGTGTACTGAAGGTTTACCTGATCCTGATTGTAGTTGTTGTCGGTGGTAAATTCAGCGTAGCCGAAGATGCCGAGCTTCTTTGCTTCATCGGTGGTGTTGGTGACCTTCAGCTTCCAGACCTCATAGGTCTTGCCCTGAGGAACATAATAGAGAGCCTCGGATGCGATGCCCTTGTACTCAGCGGAAATGGTGGTATAAGCAGTACCGTGGCGGCACTCGGACTTGTAAACGTCCAGGCTCTTGCCCACAGGCTGCCAGGAAGCAGACCAGAAATCGCCGTCAGCACAGTCACGGATATAGATGTATCTGCCGGGATCGTCGCAGTCATTGAAGCGGTAACGGAGGATTCGACCGTTTGCGCCGCTCTTTACGAAGCTGTAGCCGCCTGCGTTGTTGGAGATTATTGCGCCGTAGTTGGGATCGCCCAGGTAGTTTGCCCAGGGAGCCGGAGTTGCGGGGTTAGTGATAACGTATTCCTTACGCTGTTCATCAAAGTAACCGTAATTCATAGGCTGTAGACTCCTTATTCTCAAATATCATTGCCGATGCACGGCATTTCGATAATATCATATCATTTAAGTTCTGAAAAATCAACGGGTTAATTTATTATTTAAGGGTGTTTAATAATAAGAAGTGCCGCAGGCACTCCTTAGACACTTCTTAATGAAAATGATTTTTTTGAAATCCTTTTCAAATCATGTGTGCCTGAAATTCATGAACAGAAGGAATGCTTCATGATGTGCCCTTGCGCCTTGGGCGCATGGGATTATTTCAGGTCATTCTTCTTTATCTCATCAGGCAGGACTATTTCGCCCACGTTTTCTTCAAATTCTTTTATGCATTTGCGGATAAGATACAGTATCTGTCCGTTGCCTGAGCGTCCCTCGTACTTTGAGATATAGTGCAGCTTATAGTGGGTTTCGGGGTCTATTTCAATGCCCAGATGCTTGTTCTTTTTATTTCTCATGGTCAACCTCACAAATATCTTAATTTAAGTATACTTTAAGATATTTGTGTGTTATAATGCTTTTAGTATACTTAAATTAAGTATACTAAATTGGAGGTCTGATCATGAAAATAGCTGTAATTGGAAGTCGGAATTTAGCGATCGATAATTTGGAAGGGATTATTCCTGACACTGTAACGGAAATTGTCAGCGGTGGTGCAAGAGGAATAGATTCCTGTGCAAAGCAGTACGCAATGGAACATTTAATCAAATACACAGAGTTTCTGCCCGAATACAACAGGTTCGGAAAAGCTGCACCGCTGAAAAGAAATATTCAAATTATTGAATACGCTGATGTGGTGATTGCCATATGGGACGGAAAGTCAAGAGGGACAAAATATGTAATAGAGCAGTGCAAGAGGGCAGGGAAAGAAGTTACTGTATATTTCGGTGCCTGCGCAAACACAAATCATATAAAAAAGAAAAGCGCCTTTTAGGCGCTTTTCGATGATTTGAATTTCCCTGAAATTCATGAACAGAAGGAATGCTTCATGATTTGCCCTTGCGCCTTGGGCGCATGGCATTACTCGGGCATATTGGTCGAGCGGGCTGTCAGGGCAGCCTCAACGGTCTTTAAAAGAATTATCTCATTATAATCCCTGTCGGCATCGGGAGTATTGAGCATCTGATATTTTATAACATCTTCAAAAAGTGCCTTGGCTTTTTCCGTGCTTATATTCTCGTAGTCGTAAATCGCGATCTCCGTCATTTTTCCTTCCGCGACCGTGACACCGACAGTTGCAGACATACTGCCGCTGCTGTAACGGGCATAGTAGACACCGTCGGGAATAGATGTGGTGTCCACCTCGTTTATAAAAAGCTCGCTTTCAACAAGATACTTGTCACCCTCCAGCTTCATAAGGGAGATAAGCCATGCGGACAGAGGGATTGCCACGCACAGAGCTATTATCAGACAAATTTTGAATGCCTTTTTATTCTCTGCTTTTGCATAGGAGCCGTCGCGCTTTGAACGCTCCAGTGCCTTCTTCTCCTTTTTCATTTCCTGCTGCTGTCTGCTGAAATTGCCCACCGTTCAAGCCTTCTTTCGTTTTGTTGATAAAATTATACCGAGGGTCTCCCATAAAGTCAACAGCCCTGAAGCGGCGAGCCGCTTCAGGGCATGGTTTTATTTGCGCTGACGGTTAATCCTCGTAATTGGGAATGGGAGGAGTCCATTCGTCCTCGTCAGAGACAGGCGTTGCTGTTTCTGTCATAAGTTTTCCGCACTTCTGGCAGTATTTACCATTCTTGCGTGTAACCTGTCCGCACAAGGGGCAGATCATGGTTTCAAAGGTTGGTTCAATTGGCTTGGCGTAAGGGGAGAAAACTGATTTAACTTCATTTGCACCGCAATTGGGGCAAACAGAGGAAGAACCGCTCCATGCTGTGCCACAGTTAGAGCAGGAGTGTGATTCCGTTTCCTTTTCTTTAGCATTGGATCTTATAATAAAGCTTTCAGTGTTATCTGCAATATCACACAGGCGCATATATATGTTATGAAGATAAGTGCCGATGCCGAAAACCATATAAACAATGCCTGCTACGGTAAAGGAGATCGGTGTGGTGTAATCTTCATAGTATTCGCCATCAAATGCGGGCTCAATTACCCATGTGCCGAGAGCAAAGAGTATCATGCCTAAAATGATGTAGACCCCGTATCGAATATAGACTGCCTTGTTTGGTGGAACAGAAATAGACCAACGTGAAAACACTTCAAGGGCGACAATGCCGCCGATAAAAAGAACTGCCCATAAAACTGCCATAACATTACCTCCGTACTATGTGCAAGTCTACACTATTTGTCATAATCATACACTAAGACTCATAACAATGTCAACCCTGCGGATAATATAATAAAAATGTATATCCGAAGGGAGCGCATTGATTCCATGACAAACATAGATAATGCTGCTGTCGGAGAGCGCATACGAAGAAAGCGGTGCGAGCTTGGAATGACGCAGGAACAGCTTGCTCAGAAATGCGCCATTTCGACCTCGTATATAGGGCATCTTGAAAGAGGGACGGGGTCAATGTCCGTGAACATTCTTATGCTTATATCCCACGCCCTTGGAGTGAGTGCCGATTATATTCTGATGGATTCCGTATGTGGCGATGAACATATGCCGGCAAGTATAGCATCAATTATAAAAGACAAGCCTGAAGAGAAAAACGAGTGTTTTTTGCGGCTGTAAAGGCACTTGCGGAAAATATTGATGAGTTTTGAAATGAAGAGCCCCCGGCGTTTTATCGCCGGGGGCTGAATTATTTACCAGTACATCCAGTCGCTGAAATAATCATAATAATCATCCGCGGTCGATTCCCAGTCATCTACATAGTACCAGTCATCATAGCCGAAATAGTCTCCGTAGGAGAACCAGTCATCATAGCCGCTGCTGTAGGAATCTCCGTAGCCGAACCAGTCGTCATAGCCCCAGTCGTAGCTGCCTGAGCCGTAATCATCGTAGCCGTAGCTCCAGGAATCCCAGCCGAAGAAGTCGTTGGTCCAGTCGCCCCAGTAGTCATAGCTGCTCCAGTCGTAGCCGGGGTCGTAGGAATCCCAGCCGCCGAAGATGTAGTCGCCCCAGTCATAGTAACTGCTGGTGGAGCCCTGAGAGGGGAACTTACCGAGGAATTCGATATATTTGCTGTCGAAGCCGCAGTTCTTGAGAACAGCACTCAGCTCATTGTAGGCGGAAGAACTGCCGTAGGGCAGGGTAACGGAAAGACCTGTCATATCCCTGTCGCCCGAGGTTGAGTTCATGTACACGATAGCGTAGCTCAGTGCATCGGAGAGAGCGGCGGCTTCCTCGGTATTCATAGAAGAAGCGGTTGCCATGATGTCAACTGCGTGGTACTGACTCAGACCGGCGAGTGAACCGCGGTTTTCCTTGCCCAGACGGTTGTAGGGGGTCATTTCGTAGCTGTAGTTATTGCCGAGAAGCTCCTCTTCGGCAGAATATGCGAAGCTGGTCCATGCAGAATAGAGAAGCTTCATGTAGGAAAGGTCGATAAGGGCAAGAATGCCTTCGCTGTCAGCATTCTTTGATTCCTTTACGAAATCGTCGCAGATTATCTTTGCAAGGTCGGGGGTGGAGATGGAGGAGTTCTGACCGAGAGCGGTAAGCCAGCGGGAATATTCCCAGCCGTCTGCGGATTCGAAGTCCTCGGATGCAATGAGGTAATCGGAGAAGTCATAGAGAGCACAGGCAGTCTCAAGTCCGCCCATGATGCAGGCATCAAA
>JAZSJQ010000092.1:0-16810 GCA_045534445.1 Acutalibacteraceae bacterium | reverse complement strand
AAATGAAGTCGGTTTTGCGTAGCAAAACTCGGAGGGAGAGGATTTTCGACTACCCCTCAGTCACTTAAGTTCGCATCAGCGAACTTGGTGACAGCTCCCCTGACAAGGGGAGCCAAGTGTGGTGACTTTTTTGACAAGCTCACACCGTCATTTTTGCATGACGGTGTTTTTATCAGTTAAGCTTGTTTGTGTCGAATTTTGCAAACAGCATATTTCTGCCCTCTGTATCACGGACAGTTACATTATCCTGAACAAAATCGATGATTTCGGCAATCTCCCCCACTGTATCGGCGGTGATTCTCATGGAAAGGACCTTCTGCTCAACAGAGCCGTCCTCATTTATGGTCTTTCCCACATGAGCCCAGGGTGCAATCTCGGTGATTTCAGGCTTTTCGTAAAGAGCGCCGTATTCAAACTCAGCAATGGTGCCTGCGTGTGCGTGCATGAGCAGAGCGCAGATATACTTACCGAATCTGGGGTTGTCCTTTGAAACATCGTCGCACATATCTCCGCACAGGGAGTGTGCAATAAGCATCTTCATGAAGTTGATGCCGTTGAATCTCTCGATTACCTTGAAATCATTGTTTCCGTTGATGCGGTAGCCCATCTCAAAAATATAGATATTCTTCTCAGTGACCATGCCCTGGAAGAATGCAACCGCATTGTCAGCTTCGATTCCCTTGAGGAATGCTCTGACATTGGGGTCGGTTTCCTTTATGTAGCGGTCAATGAAGCTTGCGGGAGTGATAAGGCATTCGCAAAGACCGGACTTTATTTCCTGATCCTCGGTGATGTGCTTTTCGTTTACACTGGAAAGGCTTATTTCGCCATTCTTTATGGTGTATACGGAAGAAAATTCCACTCCGTCAAGGTAGTCTTCAATAATAATTGTCTTGGACTGGGATTTGCTTGCGGCAAACTCCACAGCCTTGTCAAGCTGGCTGCTGTCGGTGCAGACGGAAATACCCTTGCGGCCTGCATAATCGGCAGGCTTGACTATTACGGGGTATTCGATCTTTGCCTTTTCCTCTTCGGAAAGAGGATATGCAAAGCAGTAATCCTTCGGAATGATCACACCGTACTGACTGCAGGTGTCCTTGAAGGTGCGCTTGTTTCTTGTAAGATTTATCTGCTCCTCGGTTGCATAGAAAGGAAGTCCCAGACGGTTTGCAATTCTGCAGGCGGCAAGCACACGGAATTCACTGTAGCCTGCAAATACACCGTTGACGCCTGTCTCGATGCACTTTGCTGCAACTGCCTCAACATCAGAATAATCTATATCCCATGCCTCATCAGCTGCCTTTTTTGCAGGAGCTCTGCTGTAATCGGTGATTCCGTCCACAGAGATGGTATAAACACCCATCTCACGGGCTGCCTCGATGATTCTCAGATTGCTTGTATCAGAACCGATAACAAGAAGCTTTTTTCCTTTTAAATGACTGTACATATTTATCTGTCTCCTTGCTGCACAAGCAATTCAAGAACAGCCTGTGCCATGTATTCCATATCCTCACTGTCATATCGCTGGTCGCAGGGAATGGGAAGAATATTCAGTGCGTAGTCCTTTTCCATGTCGCTTACGCCTTCTGTATCAAGGACATTCGGCCACAGTGTGGGAATATATATTTTCTTACGTGCAAGAGCACGTCTGACCTCTGCCCCGTTTTCACAGTAAAACGGGTAGCAGTAGGGGCCTTCGGGAGCTTTTGCATCAAGCTTATTGATGTTGCCCAGCTCAAGCTGCAGCAGCCTGTAATTCCCTTTTCGTGCCCTGCTGACCGATTCATAATCTATCGCTCTGAGAAGATTGTGTGTCAGAGGTGACATATATCTCAGCGGATATCCGTAAAGGGATTCATCGCTCTCCTGAAAATCGGCATAGTAAGCGGAGGCGCTTTCCTCAAATCTGCCGAGTACGTGCTTCATGCGCTCTGCCGAGCGGTCGGTTTCAAGCTCTTCAGCAATGACGGTATCGGTGTAAAGATATGCACCGTCGGGAACGCCTAAAAATTTGCGGCAGGAATATATTGTGTCCATGCCCCTTGCAGGAGGCTGGAAAAATGCCTGCACGTTGTCGAAAATGATATTTGTGTATTTATCTTTCAGCCTTCTGCATTCCGATGCATCGATTCTGCCGAAGTAATTGACAATGTAAAGATACTCGCCCTCTTTGAGGGTTTTATCAAATACGGGCAGAAAATCGCTGCCGATATGATAATACTCATACTCGCAGCCGTTTCTGTCACACACATCGCTGCAGCAGTCGCAGAGATAGTAAGGCAGATACAGCTTTTTTATTTTTCTCGCCTTTATAAGATAAAGAAGTGCGTTGCGGCCTGTATTGAGGGCTATTGCATCGGGATAAAGCTCCTTGCCGCAAAATTCCTCAAGACCGAAATATCCGCCTATTTCTTTCATATTTTCCTCACTTCAGAAGCACTTTGACGTACTTCTCGGTATCGCTCATGACCTCTTCAAGTCTTTCTGCGGTGTCAAATCTGAGAACCAGTGTGCCTATAGCCTCGTTCGCGGCGGAGAAATCGCCGACAGCTACGCCGGGCTCGATCCACAGGTCTCTTTCAATTACATTGTCTTTGATTTCATCGGCAATCCACAGGGAATCAAAAACACCTGCAACACTGCTGTGAAGAATGACCTCAGCCCAGCAGCCGTCATAATCACGCTGCTCAACGCCGATGACCTCATCGCCTACAGCGGCACGCACTGCGTTTGTTACAAGGTCAACACCTGTTGCGTATCTGAGCATTTCCGCAAGGCGGTTTCCGCCGCCTCTGGGTGACAGCTCCATGATATAAGCCTTGCCGTTGGTGCTCTCTCTGACCTCGATGTTGTAAATGGAGGTCTTCATGTCAAGAAGAGTGAGAAGACGCTGAATCTCACCTCTGAGAAGCTCCTGATTTTCAGCAGAAATGGAGGAGGGCCAGCTGTATGCGGCAGGAGTGTAGGGGTTTGATGCCTTTTCGTCAAAACGCTGGCTTGAGAAGGATACAAACTTAAGCTCACCGTTGACAGAGAAGCTGTCGGTATCGGAAGAAAAGCCTTTCTTCTCGATGAAATCCTCAATTATAAACTCACTGCAGTGTGAGAAGGAAAGTGCATATTCGATGCTTTCTCTGAGCTTTTCGGGGTCATCAACTCTTGTAACGCCCTTGCTTCCTGCGGAATCAGTGGGCTTTACGATGACGGGCCAGTTAAAAATATCCTTGTCGGCAATAGCCTCGTCAATGGATGTATAGCCCTTTGCAACGGGCACTGTAAAGTCGTTGTCGGTCAGAAACTGACGGAAACGACCCTTGTTCTGGAGAATGCTTACGGATTCATAGGAGCCGCAGGAGGGCAGTCCCATTTTCTCCGCAACATAAGCCGCAGTGACAACACCGGGGTCGCAGGCAAAGGACATGACGCCGTCAACCTCAAGCTCTCTAGCCTTTGCGAGAACGGCTTCCTTGTCGATAATGCTGACATTGCAGTACTCATCGGAATATTTATGTGCGATGTTATCGGGCAGATAATCGCAGGTGATGGTGTAATAGCCTAATTTCTTTGCCGCCTCGATTACAGGCAGAAGATAGCGTGAACCGCCCAGCAGTAAAAGCTTTTTCAACTGTAAACCCCTCCGGAGTATATGAATTATGTCAGGTTTTTGCCTGATGATACATTAATACATGATAATTGATAATGCGTTATTTGTCAACTGCGGAACATGGCTTGCAGTGCGGTTCTGTGTATACAGACGGTGATATGAAATACATGTTGAAATAAATGTGAAAGTGACGTATAATGTGTACGCTGTCAGTGAAAGAGTGCACCTGAGGGTGACTTATCGGATTTTTCACAAATCTTCCCCTCTTAACCGAGCGGTTTTGTCAATGTATACAAACGTGAATAAATATTCAAAAAATACTTGAATATTCGCATAATGAGTGTATAATCACGTATGTAATAAATTTTCCCAAGGAAAGGATATGTTAACAATGGGCGACATTAAGAAAGTTGTTCTCGCTTACTCCGGCGGTCTTGATACCTCCATCATCATCCCCTGGCTCAAGGAAAACTATGACAACTGTGAGGTTGTTGCAGTTTCCGGCGACGTCGGACAGGGCACCGAGCTTGACGGTCTTGAGGAAAAAGCTATAAAGACCGGCGCTTCCAAGCTTTACATCGAAGACCTCAATAAGGAATTTGTTGAAGACTATATCTTCCCCACCATGAAGGCAGGCGCAATCTACGAAGGCAAGTACCTTCTCGGTACCTCCTTTGCACGTCCCATCATTGCAAAGAGAATCGTTGAGATCGCTCTTCAGGAAGGCGCTGATGCTATCTGCCACGGCTGCACCGGCAAGGGTAACGACCAGGTTCGTTTTGAGCTTGCTATCAAGCACTTTGCTCCCAACATGAAGATCATCGCTCCCTGGAGAATCTGGGACATCAAGAGCCGTGATGAGGAGATCGACTACGCAGAGGCACACAACATTCCTCTGAAGATAAACCGTGAGACAAGCTACTCCAAGGATAAGAACCTGTGGCACCTTTCCCACGAGGGTCTTGATCTTGAGGATCCTGCAAATGCACCCAAGTACGACGAGATCCTCGAGCTTGGCGTAACTCCTCAGGCAGCTCCCGACAAGGGTACTGAGGTCACCATCAGCTTTGAAAAGGGTAATCCTGTTGCAATCAACGGCGAGAAGATGGGTGCTGTAGAGCTTCTCACCAAGCTTAACGAGCTTGGCGGCGCAAACGGTATCGGTATCATCGACATGGTCGAAAACCGTCTTGTCGGCATGAAGAGCCGCGGTGTTTATGAGACTCCTGGTGGTGCTATCCTCTATCACGCTCATGCAAAGCTCGAAGAGCTCTGCCTCGACCGTGATACTCAGCACTACAAGCAGATGGTAGCTCTCAAGTACTCCGAGCTTGTTTACTTCGGTCAGTGGTTCACCCCCCTGCGCGAGGCTCTCGACGCATTTGTCGAAAGCACTCAGCAGACCGTTACCGGTGATGTCAAGGTTATGCTCTACAAGGGCAACATCATCGATATGGGTATGACCAGCCCCTATTCCCTCTACGACGAGGATATCGCAACCTTCGCAGAGGACGAGGTCTACGATCAGATGGATTCCCAGGGCTTCATCAACCTCTTCGGTCTTCCCATCAAGGTCAAGGCTATGAAGGACGGCAAATAATCTATAAATTAACAGATTTATAATGAAAATCAAAGGGATCGGTGTTATAATGATGCCGATCCCCTTTTTCGATTATTCAACGGGATGGTGAAGGCTTTGAAGTTTGATAAAAAGTATATAATTTCACCGCTTCTGATGGCGTTGGGCATATTTCTTGCCTTTGCGTCAAAGATGCTTTTACCTGTTGAGATGAAAAGCTTCTGGCGCATTTTCACGGAGATAGGCGGCTACGCGCTTATTGCCGTGGGCTGCGGAGTATTCGTCACGCCCAAAGAATAGTGGGATTCCAAAGGGTGGCTTTGCACCCTTTGGAAACCGAGTTAAATGCGAAGCATTTTACTCATACACCTCTTGAAAAGGTGGACGAAACTTTTGTTATCAATTAGTCTTTGAAAGGACGTATACATATGAAACAGCTCTGGCAGGGACGCTTTTCCGAAAGCGTTTCCGAAATCACAAATGACTTCAACTCAAGCATCTCCTTCGACAGCCGTATGTGGCGTGAGGATATCGAGGGCAGTATGGCTCATGCCGATATGCTCGGTGCCTGCGGCATCATTGAGCGAAGCGAGGCTGACGCAATAATCGCAGGTCTTAAGGGCATTTATGCAGATTTAGACAGCGGAAAGCTTGAAATTGATATGTCCGCTGAGGACATCCACACCTTTGTTGAGGGTGAGTTGACTGCAAGACTCGGCGATACAGGCAAGCGCCTGCACACCGCACGCAGCCGCAACGACCAGGTTGCACTTGATATCCGTTTGCACCTTATTAAGCAGTGCGACAGCCTGAAGGAGCAGGTGATTGCACTTGAGAAGGTGCTCTGCGACAAGGCAGAGGCTCATGCATCTACCGTCATGCCGGGCTATACCCATATGCAGAGAGCACAGCCCATCACCTTCGGTCATCACCTCCTTGCCTATGCGGATATGCTCCTTCGTGACATAGGCAGACTTGAGGACTGCAAGAGAAGAATGAGCGTTTCTCCTCTGGGCTCCTGCGCTCTGGCAGGCACCACCTACCCCACCGACCGCATGAAGACCGCACTTTCTCTTGGTATGTACGAGTTTTCACGCAACTCTCTCGACGGTGTTTCTGACCGTGATTTCTGTCTTGAACTGGCTTCGTGCCTCTCTATCATAATGGTACATCTTTCCCGTTTTGCCGAGGAAATTATTCTCTGGTGCTCATGGGAATTCAAGTTTGTTGAGCTGTCTGATGCATTTTCAACAGGCTCGTCCATGATGCCGCAGAAGAAAAACCCCGACATTGCCGAGCTTGTAAGAGGCAAATCGGGCAGAGTTTTCGGCGACCTTATGACACTTCTTACCGTCATGAAGGGAATCCCCCTTGCATACAACAAGGATATGCAGGAGGATAAAGAGGCGATTTTCGATGCATGCGATACAGTTTCCATGTGTCTTACCGCATTCACTCCCATGCTTGAAACCATGACCGTTCTTGAAAACAACATGAGAAATGCTGCTGCACGTGGATTCATCAACGCAACTGATTGCGCAGACTGGCTTGTAAAGCAGGGTCTTCCCTTCCGCGATGCGTATAAGGCAACAGGCACACTCGTTGCAAAGTGCATTGAAACTGGCAATACCCTTGAGACCCTTCCTATGGAGGAATATAAGGCTGTATGCGATATCTTCACAGAGGAAGTCTACGAGGCTATAAACCTCGATAAGTGCGTATCTGACAGAAAGAGCGCAGGCGGTCCTGCCCCTGAAAATGTTCTTTCTGAAGTCAGAAGAATCAGAGCGATGATTTAAGAGGCTCCATCTCATCAGTCTCATTTCGTTCGACAGCTTCTCCTCAAGGAGAAGCCATGATAATGTCATAAGGAGAATACAAAATGAAAAGCAAATGGAATCTCGCCGCTTCTGTATTTCAGGTTGTGGTCGGCATACTTGCTGTGATCGCATTCTTTATCCTTTCCGCAAACGGCGAAGCTATGGGTCAATGGATAATCACGCTGCTCCTTGCAGTTGCTTTTGTTGTAATTGGCATTTTCGGAATTATTGATTATAAGTCGAAAAAGTGAATTGATTAGTCGTTTGTTTCATGATTATTCATGAAATTTCGTAAAAACAATTGCTTGCAGTTCGTAAAATTACAGTACTTTTCTTAATATTTCATATAACCTATACACCCGAAAGGACGATGAAATATGGATAAATTCAGAGTAGGAATAATCGGTGCTGAGACAAAGCAGGGAGCACAGCTTGTGCGCCTGCTGGCAGGTCACCCCTATGTTTCCATTGCGGCTATCCACGCAGAGGGTACTCAGGGGAGAATGATAAGTACCCTGCACCCTGCTCTCCATTCCGTCTGCGATATAGTCTGCTGTGAGATTGAGGAGGTCATTGAGCGCAGTGATGTGATTTTCTCCACTCTCCCTCAGGATAAAAGTGAGGAGCTTTCGGCTGTCTGCATACGCAAAAAGAGCGTATTTATCGACCTTTCCGCAAATTACCGTCCTCAGGGAGAGGAAAGCTATAACGAGTGGTTCGGCTATCCTCTGGAGTTTCCCGGTCTGCATGAGGCTTCTGTCTACGGCCTTCCCGAGCTTCTGCGAGAGGATATCGTTGGCAAGGTCATCATTGCAGTTCCCTCGCCCATTGCAGCTGCGGCGGCTATCGCCCTCTGCCCCGCTCTCATGTCAGGCATGATATATCCCGACAGTGTCGCGGTTATTGCCGCAGTGCCCGATTGCTTTGAGACTCAGCCCTGTGAAAAGCTTGAAACAGAGCAGATACTCTGCAAAATGGCAGGGGAAAACGTCTGTGTAAATCTTGTAAAGAACATTGCCTACGGAGCAAAAGGTCTGCTTGTCACCTGTGTTGCAAAGCTCCGACCCGAATTTTCCGAGGCTCATCTCAATGCTGCCTTTGAGCAGGTATACGGCAGAGAGCCCTTTGTGCGCGTGCGCCGTCACGGAGAGGTCAGCACCGCTCATGTGCTGGGCTCCAACATAACCGATGTTTCCGCAGGCTATGACTCACCTACCAATACAGCGGTTTTTACCGCTGCCCTTGATGATAAAGTAAAGGGCGGTGCAGGTCTTGCGGTGCAGAATATGAATATCATGCTTTCCATTCCCGAGACGTGTGCTCTTGAATTGTTCCCGTCCCCTTACGGAATTTAAGGCATGGAATTGCCGAAAAGGAAGCCTAATCGGGCAAAAGGTTTTGACTACAGTCAGGCAGGGTCGTATTTTGTGACGATTTGTACGCAGAATAGAAAGTGTATATTATCTGACATAATTGTAGGGACGACCATTGGTCGTCCGCCCGAGGTCGTGTTATCAGACAATGGTAAAATTGTTGATAGGGCTATAAATAATATTCCAATAATATACCCATCGGTGATGGTTGATAAATATGTTATCATGCCGAATCATATTCATTTATTGTTGTAAATTCATTGTGCGGACAACGGACGTGCGATGTGTATAGTGTAATAACATAGTAAACAGGTAGTGCAAGGAGATAGTATACAGTTTTATGATAAAATAAAGGCAAATAGAATGCTTGAAAAAAGAGGTGTTTTAAATGCCGTGGGAGAGTAAAACTGTGGAAGATATGCGAAGAGAATTTGTTGTTGCCGCTGAAAACACGCAAAACTTCAGTTCATTGTGCCGAGAATTTAATATAACCCGAAAAACAGGATACAAATGGATTGAAAGATATCGTAAGGGAGAAAATCTTTCCGACAAAAGCCGCAAGCCTGATACCGTTGCAAACAAAACGCCTTATCATATAGAGCAGCAAATAATTGCCTTGCGTATGGAAAATCAGGGTTGGGGTGCAAAAAAGCTTAAGGCAGTTCTTGAGAGAAACGGTCAAAAAATTCCTTGTGTGAAAACAGTAAACAATATTCTTAATCGATACGGCTGTATTTCCGCAGACGAATCAGTCAAGCACAAGCCATTTATCAGATTTGAAAAAGAACGCTGCAATGAAATGTGGCAGACTGATTTCAAGGGCGAATTTAAAATGGCAGACAATAATTACTGCTATCCATTGAACATTTTTGATGACCACAGCCGTTATATTATTAAAATTGCACCCTCGTCAACCACCGCTAATACTGTTATACCGGTATTTCGTTCCGCCTTTTATGAGTTCGGTATGCCTGATTCTGTTTTATCCGACAACGGTGCACAGTTTGCAGGTTTCAGACAAGGCTATACAAGATTTGAAAGATGGCTTATGGAACACGATGTTCTGCCCATTCACGGCAGATTTAAGCACCCTCAGACCCAAGGTAAAATTGAACGCTTTCATCGCGCGATGAAAGATGAATTGTTAAAACATACTGTTATACAGGATATACAAGATGCTGATCGCCAATTTCAATCGTGGAGAGAAAAGTACAATACATTAAGACCTCACGAGGCATTGGGCATGAAATGCCCTTCAGATGTTTATGTGCCCAGCGTGAAAGTCTATTCAGATTCTGTTGCTCCCTATGAATACGGAGGGCAATTTCATGTAATCAAGGTTAATAGCTGGGGGTATGTCAGGTTTGATAAATGGCAGATATACTTAAGTGAAACAATGATAGACAGATATATTGAATTTCGCCCGAATCCCCATGGGGATTCTTTCATTGCCTGCTATCGTAATTTCAGAATTGCTGAGTTCTCTGTTATCGATGGCAAGCTTCTTAATCGTAATATTTCAAGACTCTGAATTTGTATACCATGTCCTTACACACTTGTATACCATGTTACTCTTGACACGATGCACGCCCCTACGGTTTCAACGGTAATTCAGCAGATGAAAGGATATGTGACAAAGCAAGTCGGTTATCCTATTTGGCAAAAACTATTCCACGACCACATTATCCGAAACGAAGGGGAATACCTGAAAGTTTGGGAATATATTGAATATAACGCCTGCAAATGGCAGGAGGACTGTTACTATGTCGATGAACAGACGTGAGCTTTTAGATAAATACGAGACTCTCATCTCCCCTGCACCGAGGTTTGCGCAGGTTATGGACGAGGGGATAATCAATTTTGCAACCGATGTTTTTTCTGACGGAGCCACTGCCGAGGTCATAAGGCAGGCGACGGAGAAATCAATATTTTCCGCAGGGTGCGCTATAGAATGCGCCGCTGATTTTGCGGAAAATCTGACCCGTATCACAAAGACGGATTCAGTGCTTTTTGCCCACGATGATATAAGTGCGCTTGACTGCGCAATTTCCATTGCCCTCGATTATTCTGTCGCCCATTACGGGGACGGCAGAAACGGCATTCTATACATAGACGACCCTCTCGACCTCGACCCTCAAGGAATACCCGAGGGCACCTGTGCCGTTGTTTTTTCAGTTTTTGACACCGAATCGGCACAGCCTTTTTCCGAGGAATACTACAGGAATATTTTCACCCTCGCATATGAATACGATCTTATCACCATTGCCGATGAGCGGCAGGTGGGATTCATGCGCACGCTATCTCCCACGGTGTGCCTCTCGCAGGATATACGACCCGATATCATTCTTGCAGGAGGACTTGGAGGCGGTCTGCCACTGACGGTCTGTCTGCTCAATGGCGAGGCGGCACATTCAAAGGCTTACGGCGCACAGCCGAATCCTATAATCTGCACTGTCGCCCAGAGCGTGCTGCGCCGATTGAGTGCAAAGGGCTTTGAAGCGCAGGCTGAGAAGATGGGCAAAAAACTTGAGCAGAGGCTGAGCGAAACTGACAAGTTCCTTTGTGTTGACCGATGCGGTCTGATTATTTCCGCTCAGGCAAATAATCAGCATCTCCGCAGGCTGATGATCCGAAAAGGGCTTCTCTGCGGCGGTGAAGGGACACATATTATCTTCAAACCGCCCTTTGATGTCACAGATGAACAGATAGAACGAGCAATAGATATGATTCTATCGGCAGATGAGAGATAGGCGAAGAAACTACCCTTGAAGCTCTCTCCCTCCGTCTGCGGCTTCGCCGCATCCACCTCCCTCATCAGAGGGAGGTTTTTTATTCGGAGGGGAATACAGGGAATGAAAGTCATTTTCTTTTTATTGCATTGAAAGTTAAGATATGATATAATATTTATAATTAAAATTAAAGATAGGGGTAAAAATCCATGAGAAAAGTTTTGGGGATATTGTGCGTTGTTGGAATCCTTATAACCTTGTTATCAGGGTGTTCCGTCTGCAGCTATAAAGAAAATCAAGTACTTGCAGGAAACAAAACAGATATTTATAAGCATCATGTCACAGAGCAGCCGTTGTCAGAGATAAATACTGATGAGAGCGATCCCTTTGCAAAATGCTATAATTCTTCTCAGCCGTTTTTAGTTTCCAACAATGGTGTTTACTCCGTTTTTCCGGGAAACAGTGCGGAATATTATCGTTATTATGAAAATCTCGGAGAGGAGCCTGCATATATCGGAGTCCCGCAAAAAGATGATTTTATGGTTCGTATCGTTATTGATAATACGATCTATGCAACAGAGAATGCTTATTCCTGGTATAGCTCATACATTACAAGATACAAAGACGGCGTTGGAGAACGGTTGATTGACGACCCTGTCGTGGGTTGTTATTTTGCTGAAGAAGGCATTTATTACCAGAGCGGCAATAAAATATTTTTAATGGATTATAACGGACAGAATTCTAAACTGATCGTTGAAATTCCTGATTTGCTTTATGTCGATTCAACACCTTCAAACTTCATTGTATATCGTGGTAAACTGTGGTACGCTTATGGTGATTCCTTTGAGCACTATGATTACCCGCTATGGTGCTATGATTTTGAAGGAACCTTTACGAGGTTTGACAACGGTGGATTATATGCGGTGAACAACGGCTATTTGTATTACAAAGTAATGGTTGCCGACTATTATGACAGACTTTACAGATTTAATTGTGAAACTTACAGCGTCGAACTTATTGAATATGATGTTGACGTTTTGACCTGTTCTTTTTGCCAAAACTATATTCTTTATAATGATTTCGATTCGCTTTACAGGGTGGACAACAGCGGTAGTGTAAAGATCTTATCTGCTGACCGGATAAAGCAGGGAACAGGTATTTTGGGTGTTGGATGTAATGATAATCGGATTTTTGTACAAGGTGCTGACGATCCGCAGGATTTCTGGGAAGTTGAAATAGATATTGATGGAAATATAATTTCACCTGTTGAATAGAAATCAACATCATCGGAATTATCCACGAGAACGAATATTGGTAAACATAAAGTACACAGCAAAAGCCCTCTCATCAGAGAGGGCTTTTGTGTTTCCTTATTCATCACCCAGCAGAGAGATAAATCTCTTTGCCGCCGCAGAGAGGGGGATATTTTCTCTGTAGCATACTGCTATATTCCTGCGCGGGACTTTCTGGGAAAGCTTTACTTCAAACAGCCCATCGCTGTCATCGTAGCGCACAAATTCCCGTGTTACACAGGCAATGCCGAGACCGATGCGCGCATAGTCGATAAGAAGGTCGTGAGCGCCGAGTTCTATCTCAGGGCGCAGTACAACGCCGTTTTCGAGGAAGTGTCTGTCAACCATTCTTCGGGAATTTGATGCCTGCTCAAGCATGATAAGAGGGTGAGAGGCAAGCTCGGAGAGAGTGACTTCCCTGCCGTTCAGATGAGAAAAGGGCTCTCCTGCAATGAAAACATCGTGAACAGGCAAGCATTCCTCGAATACAAAGCCCTTTTCGCTCATAGGCATATTGACAAGACCTATATCTATCGCACCACTGCGAAGAAGCTCCATTGTACCGTCGGTGGTGCGGTTTGTTATGCTTATTTTTACATCGGGGTAGAGGGTGTGATACTTTCCGATAAATGGGGAAAGATACCATTTGGAAACCGTGTCACCTGCACCTATGCGCAATTCTCCTGCGGAAAGTGAACGAAGCTCAAGAAGCTTTTTTTCGCCTGCCTCAATTAGCCCCATCGCAGAGCGGACATAACCGCTGAGAAGTTCGCCTTCCTTTGTCAGACGAACGCCGCGAGAGGAACGGTCAAAGAGCTTTACTTCCAGTGCGTCTTCAAGCTTGAGCATTGCCTGACTGACCGCAGGCTGGCTGATCCCCAGAAGCTCTGCGGCACCTGAAAATGTGCCTGCCTCAGATACGGCAGAAAATATTTTGTATAATTCGGTGCTGATGTTCATAATACCGCTCCTTTTGACGGGAGGGCACGGAGACCCTCCCCTACGATTATATATAATCACAGCTTATATATAATATAATAAACTATCTATTTACTTATATCAAGAGTTGTGATAAAATATACACGGAAATTTCGGGGCAGTAAATTCTGCCGTTTATTTTCTTAAAATGAAAGGTTGATAAAACATGAGAACAGTGGGCGTTATTTCACGCGGTATCCGTACTCCGGTCATCCGTCAGGGCGAGGATCTTGTTTCCATCGTTGCAGAGAGCGTTGTTGCCGCTTCCAAGGCTGAGGGCTTCGCTTTCAACGACAGAGACATCGTTGCAGTTACCGAGTCTGTTGTGGCTCGTTCCATGGGCAACTATGCAAGCGTTGATGCTATTGCCAAGGACGTCTCCGCAAAGTTTGAGTCCGACACTATCGGCGTCATCTTCCCCATTCTCTCCAGAAACCGCTTTGCTATCTGCCTTCGCGGCATCGCAAAGGGCATGAAGAAGATTTATCTTATGCTTTCCTATCCCTCTGATGAGGTCGGAAACCACCTCTTTGACCCCGATCTTCTTGACGAGAAGGGTGTTGATCCCTACACCGATGTTCTCGATGAAAAGAAGTATCGTGAGCTTTTCGGCTACACTGTACACCCCTTTACAGGCGTTGACTATGTTGATTATTACTGCAACCTTATCCGCGAGTGCGGCTGTGAGGTTGAGGTCATCTTCGCAAACCGCGCACAGGCTATTCTTGAGTATACTGACAGCGTTCTCACTTGTGATATCCACACCCGTCAGAGAACCGTCCGCCGCCTTATGAAGGCAGGCGCAAAGCAGGTTCTCACCCTTGCTGACATCCTCAACGAGAGTGTTGACGGCAGCGGCTACAACGAGAATTACGGTCTTCTCGGCTCCAACAAGGCAACAGAGGCCAGCGTAAAGCCCTTCCCCCGTGACTGCCAGACCTTTGTTGATGCACTGGCAAAGAAGCTCAACGAAATGACAGGCAAGAATATTGAGGCTATGATCTACGGCGACGGTGCTTTCAAGGATCCCGTGGGCAAGATATGGGAGCTTGCAGACCCCGTTGTCTCCCCTGCCTGCACCGCAGGTCTTTGCGGCAAGCCCAATGAGCTGAAGCTCAAGTACCTTGCAGACAACGACTTTGCAGGTCTTTCCGGTGAGGCGCTTTCCGAGGCTATCAAGAACTCCATCAAGGAGAAGGAAGCAGACCTCGTCGGCAACATGGCTTCCGAGGGCACAACCCCCAGACAGCTTACCGACCTTATCGGCTCACTCTGCGACTTAACCTCCGGCAGCGGTGACAAGGGTACTCCTGTTGTATTCATTCAGGGTTACTTCGACACCTACGCAAAGGAAGACTAAGATATAAAAAAGCCACGATGCAGCCGCATCGTGGCTTTTGTTACACCTCATCAAAACCATGCTCGCATGGCACAGCTCCCCCCTCAAGGGGAAGCCTTATGACAGATAGAAGAAAAGGCTCCCTTTCGGGAGCCTTTTAAATTTTAGTTCTCAGCAGAGAGGGTGTGCTTTACTCTGTCAGACTCCTCTGCTCTCTTTGCATCGTTGAAACGGTCAATGGTACCTACGAGGTAACCTGTGATTCTGCGGATTCTCTCGAAATCGACGCCTTCGCCGACCTGCTTTACATTATTCTCATTAACGGTTACGTTCATTATTAAATCCTCCTTTTGAAGTATAAATCAATTATTCAAGTCCGATGTGGTGGGGCATATTGGGATACATCTTGCGCAGCTCACGGAGCTTGTTTTCGTCAACGGGCTCGCCGGCTTTTCTGCCGCAGCGGGGACACTCATCACCGATAACGCCTGTGTAGCCGCAGACGGGGTCACGGTCAACAGGGTGGTTGATAGAGCCGTAGCCGATGCCTGCTTCCTTCATGCAGCGGATAACGCTTTCAAATGCGTCGATGTTGTTGCAGACGTTGCCGTCAAGCTCAACATAGCTTATGTGACCTGCGTTGGTAAGTGCATGATAAGGAGCTTCAAGCTGAATCTTCTTGTATGCGTTGCAGGGATAATATACGGGAACATGGAAGGAGTTGGTGTAGTAATCTCTGTCGGTGATGCCTTCGATCTTGCCGTACTTCATCTTGTCGATGCGGACGAAACGACCGGAAAGTCCCTCTGCAGGAGTTGCAAGGAGGGTGAAGTTGAGCTTCAGCTCCTGACTCTTGTTGTTGAGGTACTCTCTCATATGGGTTATGATCTCAAGACCAAGCTTCTGGCTCTCTTCGCTTTCTGCGTGGTGCTTGCCCACGAGAGCAACAAGGGTCTCAGCCAGACCGATGAAGCCGACGGAGAAGGTGCCGTGCTTCAGGACTTCTGCTACGCTGTCGTCGATATCAAGGCTGTCAGAATCAATCCATACGCCCTGACCCATGAGGAAGGGATAGTTTCTTACCTTCTTGGAGCACTGAATTCCATAACGATGGAGAAGCTGACGGCAGCAAAGCTCGATGCGGCTGTCAAGAATAGCATAGAACTTGCCGATATCGCCCTCGGACTCGATGCCGATTCTGGGAAGGTTGATGGATACAAAGCTTAAGTTGCCTCTGCCGCAGGTGACTTCTCTTGTGGGGTCATAAACGTTGCCCATAACACGGGTACGGCAGCCCATGTAAGCGACTTCGGTGTTGTAGTCACCTTCCTTGTAATACTGGAGATTGAAGGGTGCATCAAGGAAAGAGAAGTTGGGGAAGAGTCTCTTTGCGGAGACCTTCATAGCAAGCTTGAACAGGTCATAGTTGGGATCGCCGGGGTTGTAGTTGATGCCTTCCTTGACCTTGAAGATCTGAACGGGGAAGATGGGAGTCTCACCGTTGCCCAGACCTGCATCTGTTGCCATGAGCAGGTTGCGGAGAAGCATACGGGACTCGGGAGAGGTGTCAGTACCGTAGTTGATGGAGGAGAAGGGAACCTGTGCGCCTGCTCTGGAATGCATGGTGTTGAGGTTGTGGACAACACCCTCCATTGCCTGATAGGTTGCGTGATCGGTCTCTTCCCATGCGGTCTGCCATACAACTGCGTGGGTCTTGGTGATCTTCTCAGCGTCGTACTTGTCTTTGAGTGCCTCGAGGAGCTTTGCGCCGAACTCGTCCTTGTTGCTGAGAGACGGAACGATGTCGAGCTTTTCCTTGAGCTCACCGATAACAGCATCGATCTCAGCTGCTTCTGCATCGAAGCGGTACTCAAAGAAGCGGCGGAATGCCTTCCAGTACTCCTTTGTAAATGTAATGGCAACGCCCGGTGCCATGGAATAATCAAAGTTGGGGATGCTCTGTCCGCCGTGCATTTCGTTCTGGTTTGCCTGAACGGCGATGCAGGCGAGAGCAGCGTAGCTGCCGATACCCTGGGGCTCACGAAGGAAGCCGTGGCCTGTAGAGAAGCCGTTCTTGAACAGCTTGAGCAGATCTA
>JAZSJQ010000014.1:0-17566 GCA_045534445.1 Acutalibacteraceae bacterium | reverse complement strand
ACTTCCGAGCCCGTTGTTGACACCTACGAGGATGACATCATTGCAGCTGTCGGCGAGAAGACCGAGGATGCAAAATTTGACCTCGTTGTTGACGCTCCCGAGACCTACAAGGCAGGCGAGAACGTTGATATCACCGTTACTCTCAAGAACGTCACTGCTGAGAACGGCATTGCTATCATCGACTTCAACTTCAACTTTGACGCAGACAAACTTGAGAACATCAACGCAGTAAACAAAGACAAGTCCCTCGACTGCGTTACCACTCTTCCCGGCGGCGAAGAGACCGCTTGGGAGAACCTCACCAGCTCCACCATCGAGAATGGCACCATCAAGGCTTCCATCGGCGTTGCTGATGATCCCGAGCAGGTTGCCAAGAACGACGGCGACGTAGTATTCACCTTCTCCTTCAAGGTAAAAGAGGATGCTACCGGCAAGATCGGCGCTTGGATCGCAAATGAGTCTGTTGCAGGTCAGGATGCTGAGTTCACCGCATTTGGCGGCAACGGCAGCTACGACATCATGGTTGAGGCAGAGGATGATGGCGATGAAACCACCTCCGCTCCCGCTGATGAGACCTCCACTCCTGCAGATGAGACTTCCGCAGCTCCCACAGGCGACAACGGCATGAACGCAATCGTATTTGCAATCATCGCTCTCGTTGCAGTTGCCGGCTCTGCAGTTGTTATCAGATCCCGCAGATAAGCTGACACAGCTTTGATAAAAAAAGAACCGCTCAAATGAGCGGTTCTTTTTTCTTGCTTTAAAGTTGTTTGCATTTTCCTTTTATAAGAGAAATGACACTTTCGGATTGTAAAAGTGTCATAGTGGGTTACGTACTTTGAGAAAGGTAAATACTCGCCGAAAATAAAGAGTATTTTTCTCGGCAGGTAAAGTGATATTGCAAACTAAAAGTTTGCAGTGATATTTTCGCCTTACAGCGAAAGTGATATTGAAACCTTACGGTTTCAGTGTTATTTTATTCGCCCATAAAACTGTCCGTAGGACAATATCACTAGCGTTAGCTAATATCACTGCGAAGCAATCTCACTCGCCAAATATATTTGGCGAATAAAACTGCGAGACTTCCTTATGAGAAGTTTCGCAATGAGCGGTTCTTTTTTGTTTTGATGATTATGTCTTTTGTATACTATTTTTCAAATACCGCCACCTCGTATGGTGCAAACGCTCCGTCATTTGCTCTGCTGCGCCTATTGTTTGACAGTGCAACAGATGTGCCAAACTTTGACACGTCAATATGGGATTCCTGCTCAAAATTGCAGACAACCGTGATTCTTTTGCCGTCAAGCTCTCTGCAAAATACACAGTACGGGTCGGTATTCTTTGACAGCTCAACACAATCACCGTATCGGATGGCCGGTGTTTCACGACGGAGTTTCAGCAGTTGCTTGTAAAACTCAAACACAGAATCCTTGCATTGTCTGTCCTTTTCCAAATTTATTTCCGCTCCTCTGCTGTGAAGCCCTATCCACGGCTCGGTGTCAGAAAAACCAAAATTTTGGCTGTTGTCCCATGCAATGGGGCGGCGGGAGTTGTCTCGGCTGCCAAAATTGAGTTTTTCCACCGCTTGCTGTTCAGTCAGCCCCTGCTCCAAAAATTCCTTGTAAGCATTGATGCTCTCGATATCGTCAAAATCATCAATACTGTCATATCTCGGAGCAACCGTGCCAAACTCCTGCCCCTGATAAATAAACGGAACCCCTTTTTGCAGATACACCATTGCCGCAATACAGGTGGCAGACATATATCTGTTTTTCAAATCATCACCTGCACGGGAAACAAACGGGCTGTTGTCGTGGTTGTCGGTAAACAGTGAGTAAACAAGATCGTTTTCCTGAGTGAGCTTTTGCCATTTTGAGACAACGTCACGCAGTTTGGACAGCCCCTGCCTGTTGCGAGTCCACTTGTCGTCTCTGCCGCAATCAAGGTGGTCAAACTGAAAGAGTGTCGAAAGCTCTCCCCTGTCAGCACCGATGTGTTTTTTTATCTCTTCTACGGTATTTGCCCAGCATTCGCCCACCGTAAAAATATCTTTTACCTTTTCTCTGCCGAAAAGAAGATTTATGTATTTGTGCAGATTTGGGCCAAAGCAGTTTCTGCCTCCCGGATATCCGACTCCGTCAAAATCCTTTGATATCTGGTCAATGACATCTATACGAAATCCCGCAACCCCAAGATCTACCCAAAAATCCACCACGTCCTGCATTTCCTTGACTACCTGCGGATTATCCCAGTTCAGGTCGGGTTGCTGGATGGCATAGGAGTGAAGGTAATACTGGTCACGGGCGGGCTCGTATTCCCACACGCTGCCGCCAAAAGAGGCACGCCAGTCATTGACGGGGCGGTCAAACCAATAATAATAATCACTGTACTCATTGTCACGGGACTTGCGGGATTCCTCAAACCACTTGTGCTGATACGAGGTGTGATTAGGTACAAGATCCATGATAAGTTTCATTTCCCTGTCATGCATTTGGCGGATGAGTTCTTTTATATCATCAAAAGTGCCAAACTCATCCATAATGTCGCGATAATCCGCCACATCGTATCCATTGTCATAATTGGGACTTTTGTAGCAGGGACAGAGCCAGATCGCATTGACCCCAAGTTCCTTGAGATAATCAAGTTTTGATATAATACCCCTGATATCCCCGATACCGTCACCGTTGGAGTCCTTGAAACTGCGGGGATAGATCTGGTATATCACAAGGTCCAAAAAGCTTTTTTGTTTTTCGTTGAGAGCCATTTTTTGTTTCCTTTCCAAAAAAGGGCGGGTGTTTACCCTCTGCTTGGACAAACACCCGTTTTTATTGTTACATCAGCTTGCGGATAAGCCCTTTGATGTCCTCAAGGGATGCCTCTCTGGGATTGCCGGGAGCGCATGCATCAGCGTAAGCAGACTGCGCAAGAAACTCAACATCCTCTTCCTTGAGTGCCGCCAGTTTTGTGGGAATGCCCACATCAACGCTCAATTGACGCACTGCGTCAACTGCCGCTTTTCTGTACGTGTCAACGTCCATTCCTGTTGTATCCACGCCCATTGCCTCGGCAATAGCTTTGTATTTTTCACCGGTGCATTCTGCGTTGTATTCCATAACGATGGGAAGCATCATAGCACAAGCAACACCGTGAGCAGTATCATACACCGCACCCAGTGTATGAGCCACTGAATGTGCGATACCCAATCCTACGTTTGAAAAAGCCATGCCGGTCACAAACTGAGCCAACGCCATTCCCTCGCGTCCGTCGGAATCGTTTTCCACCGCACCTCTCAGAGAACGGGCGATCATTCGAATGGCCTCAAGGTTGAGACAGTCAGGCAGAGCCCATGCTCCTTTTGTGGTATAACCCTCAATAGCATGGGTCAGCGCATCCATGCCCGTAGCGGCAGTGAGCCCCTTGGGCATGGTGGACATCATATCGGGATCCACCACTGCAATGTCGGGAATATCATTGACGTCAACACAAACAAACTTGCGCTTGCGCTCTACATCGGTGATAACGTAGTTGATGGTTGCCTCAGCAGCAGTGCCTGCTGTGGTGGGCACGGCTATAGTAAATACCGTGCGGTTTTTTGTGGGTGCAACGCCCTCAAGACTGCGAACATCAGCAAACTCGGGGTTGTTGATGATGATACCAATGGCTTTGGCTGTATCCATGGAGGAGCCGCCACCTATGGCGATCATATAATCAGCACCGGACTGCTTGTATGCCTCAACTCCGGAAACCACGTTTTCAATGGTGGGATTGGGCTTGATGTCGGAATAAACATAATACTCCATGCCTGCTCCGTCCAGCAGATCAGTAACCTTTTTTGTAACGCCAAACCTGATAAGATCCGGATCTGTTGCAATAAAAGCTTTTTTAAACCCTTTTGAAGCAATAATTGCGGGAATCTCGCTGATGGCGCCCTTGCCGTGATAGGAAATGGGATTTGAAACAAATCTGTTTGCCATTGAAATAATCCTCCTGATATTTTTTTTGAAAAACATTCCGTTTTTTATATTATAACCCAACAAAAGCCTCGGCGCAACATGGTTTTTTGAAAAAATTTTTTATTCCAAACAAAATGTAAAGCATATCACGTTCCGCGCAAACGGAATATTTGGTTGAAAAGAACCCACACTTGTCGTAGACAAATGTGGGTTCTTTTCTGGTGCCGGTGACCGGACTTGAACCGGTACGATATAACTAACGAGGGATTTTAAATCCCTTGTGTCTGCCTATTCCACCACACCGGCAAAACGCTATATTATGTTAGCATGTTTATATATTTTTTTCAAGTATCAATTCTAAAATTGACCTGTTTTTTGCGTCAATATATCAAAGCACCCGATTTATGTATCGGGTGCTGTTCAGCATTATGAAAAGGAAGGGGGATTGCCCTTGATATCTGTAAAGCGACTGTTTTCGGGCGATGGTTCCGAGAGACTGAAATACATTTTCGCCGCCTTTGTCGTACCAAAGTCGCGGTTTGAGCCGCTATGCTGCACCTTATTGAACGCCTCTCTGAACATTGCATTATGGGCTTCCTCTCGATTAAGCAGGAAATCTATGGTCTCTCTTACCTTTTTATCGTTTATCTGGCGGTACAGATATTCATATACCACCTTTGCCCTCTGCTCCGATGCTATATTTGAAAGAAGATCGGCGCAGAGGTCTCCTGTTACCGTGACGTAGTCCCCCGTCCACGAATAGCCCGATGCATTGATAAGTCCCGGGTTCAGTCCCAGCAGGACATGGGTCTGTATCTCACCTGCTGCTGTCTTTTCCGCATCAACATCATGTCCGTTCAGAAGATTTATCGTCTGTGCAACCATTTCCATATGGCTGAGTTCTTCCGCCGCAATATCCATAAACAGGTCCTTTATCTCAGGATCCTTTATCCGAAAACTCTGGGACATATACTGCATCGCAGCCTTCAGCTCACCGTTTCCGCCGCCAAGCTGCTCCTGAAGCAGTGCTGCATACTGAGGATTTGCCCTCTCGATTTCCACCGGATGAAACAGCATTTTTTCATGTTTGAACATATTGTTGCCTCCTTTTCATTCAGTGTATGCAAACTTTCCGCTGATATTCATATCAGCTGTATTGACACAGAATTTCCTCAAGGATAAAATATTGATATTCACTATTCATCGAAAAGAGGATTATATGACAGATTCAAAACTAAGGCATAATACCGATCTCGGCTCAGGCAGTGTGGGCAGACTTATTGTCAGACTCGCTTTGCCTTCTATCGTCGCGCAGATAGTAAATCTTCTTTATAACATGGTTGACAGGATGTATATCGGTCATATCCCAGAAATCGGCGAACTGGCTCTTACGGGACTCGGTCTCTGTATGCCTATTATCATACTGGTCACCGCATTTTCCATGCTTGTCGGCGCAGGAGGCGCTCCTCGGGCTTCCATTGCAATGGGCAAAGGCGACTGCAAAACGGCAGAAAGAATACTCGGCAACTGCACATTGATGCTTGCCGCTGCCGCCATACTTCTCTCTGTTGTGCTTGAAATATTTGCAGAGCCTGTTCTCATCATGTTTGGTGCCAGTGAAAACACTCTCCCCTTTGCGCTTGACTATTCAAGAATCTATCTTACAGGCAACATCTTTGTCATGCTCACACTCGGTCTCAACACCTTTGTTACCGCGCAGGGCTTTGCCAAGATCTCAATGCTTACTGTTGTCATCGGCGCAATCGTAAACATTGTTCTTGATCCCTTGTTTATTTTCGTTTTTGACATGGGTGTTAAGGGTGCTGCTCTTGCAACAGTGATTTCTCAGGCGGTTTCTGCTGTGTGGGTAATTCTTTTCCTCTGCGGCAAAAAGACTCATCTGCGCATCAGAAAAGAGAATTTTATCCTTGATGCAAAGATCGTCGGCTCTGTTCTGGCTCTCGGTATCTCCCCTTTTATCATGACCGCAACGGAAAGCATACTCAACATTGCATTCAATTCTTCGCTTTCAAAGTACGGCGGTGATGCCGCAGTCGGCGCTATGACCATTCTTGCAAGCATTATGCAGCTTATGATGATGCCCACCCAGGGACTTGCTCAGGGCACACAGCCCATTATCAGCTACAATTACGGTGCGGGAAAGACAGACAGGGTCATAAAGGCATACCGTATTCTGTTCGTATGCTGCTTTGCCTACACTCTCGTATTCTGGATAATTCTTCAGATCTTCCCGGAATTTTTTGTAAGTTTATTCAACAGCGAGTCTGAGTCTCTTATGGACATAACTGTATGGGCTCTTCACATCTATCTCGGTGCAATGGGCTTTTTCGGTATTCAGATGGCTGCTCAGCAGACCTTTGTTGCTCTGGGGCAGGCAAAAACATCTCTGTTTATTGCTGCACTAAGAAAAATCATTCTGCTTATTCCCCTTATATATATTCTTCCTAATCTATTTTCCGATAAAGTCTTTGCTGTTTTTCTTGCTGAGCCTGTTGCTGATGCCATTTCCGTTATCGCAGCAGGAAGTCTGTTCTTCCTGAGCATTAAAAAGATTCTTGCAAAAGCACCCAAAACTGCGGATTCAAAGTAAATATCAAAAAGCACCCGATTTGCATCGGGTGCTTTTAATCATTTAAGATAGGCTTCAAGTCTGTATATGGGCTGACCGAGTGATGAGAATTTCTGTTCATATTCGGTCACGATATTCCCCTCAAAGCCGCTGTTGTGCAGATCCAGTGATACGTTGCGTATTATATACCCATTCTCGGAAAAGCTCTGTATTGAATACTCAAAAAAGCCTCTGTTATCTGTCTTCTGCTCTATTCTGCCGTCCTCTTTCAGAAGGTCTCTGTAGAGAGACAGGAAACGCTGTGAGGTAAGCCTGTGGTTTCTGTAATGCTCCTTGGGATAGGGACAGGAAAAATTGAGGTAGATTTTTTCTGCAGCGCCTTTGGGAATAAATCTGTTGAGATACTCCGCTCCTATACACATGAATCTCAGATTCTCTATTCCCTCTGCCATACAGGTCTCACAGGCTGTTACGATAACATTCTCCTGCATTTCCACCGCGATGATGTTCACATCGGGATTTGCCTTCGCCAGTTCACAGGCAAACCTGCCCTTGCCGCAGCCTATCTCAAGGTAAAGAGGCGCTTCTCTGCCGAATATCTCCGCAAGGTCAAGATACTCCTCGCCGTTTATTTCTCTGCGGCTGTCCTTATCCTCACACTTTACGATTATCTGAACTCCTGCGCTTCTTTCCATCCTTTCGCCGAGATTCTTTTTATGTCTCAATCTCATATTCATTCCTCCGACAGCAATTCTGACCGTTGGCAGGCTCCAACGGTCAGAGATCATTTATTTGTTTCTTTCAGATGCGTATTTCTTTATGGCCTCAAAGGACTCATCACTTATAACGTGCTCTATTTTACAGGCGTCCTCTGCGGCAGTCTCACCGTTGACTCCAAGCCTCACAAGAAAATCGGTCAGAAGAGTATGTCGCTCATACATCTTTTCCGCAACCTCAAGCCCTGCCTCTGTCAGTGTAAGATAGCCGTTTTCATCAACTTTTACATATCCTCCGTTTTTAAGCAACCCTATCGCACGGCTGACGCTCGGTTTTGAATATCCCATATATTCTCCGACGTCTATTGATCTGACTGCATTACTTTTCTTTAAAAGAACATAAATGGACTCAATATACATTTCGCCCGATTCCTGAAGATGCAAAATCAGCCCTCCCCAAATGTTATTAAATTAATTATATCATAATATTCCGCCTATTTCAAGCAAAATCACCGATACGCGAGGTATCGGTGATCGTTTTATCAGACTTTCTTTGCGTAGTCGCCTCTTACCCAGCCTGTTTTGCCGTTGACTGTTATTTTGTACCATACCTTGCCGCTGACGGTCTTTGTCTCGGTATATACATAGGTGCTGCCTTTCTTGACAGTCGTTACCACTGCATATCCTGTTCCCGCGCCTTTGCGGACGTTTACTACGGAGCCCGTTATCTTTACCTTCTTCGGGGCGGCTGTAGTTGCCTTGGTAGTGGTGGTTGTTGCCTTGGTGGTTGTTCCGCTCGACACTGCCTTTGCATAGGTTCCGATTACCCAGCCCGATTTACCGCTGACGGTTATCTTATACCATACATCGCCGTTGACAGTTTTTGTCTCGGTGTACACATAGGTGCTGTTCTTTTTAACGGTTGTTATCACTCCGTAATTTGTGCCTGCACCCTTGCGGACGTTGACGATCTCGCCTGTAATCTTAACCTTGTTCTGAGCGGCTGTGGCAGTAGTGGTTGCCTTTGTTGCAGTAGTTGAGCCGGGTTCTGTTACAGTTGTGGTTGCCGTTGTTGCAGCGGTTGTTGTAGCAGCATTTGATACTTCCTTTGCATAGGTTCCGATTACCCATCCGGTCTTGCTGCCTACGGTTATCTTGTACCACACCTCTTCACCGACGATCTTTGTCTCTGTATATGTATAGATGCTGTCTTTTTGTACGGTTGTTACCACTGCGTACCCTGTTCCTGCACCCTTGCGAACATTGACAATCTTACCTGTTATTTTCACCTTATTTTGGGCGGCTGTGGCAGAAGTGGTCGCCTTTGTTGTAGTTGTTGTAGTTGTTGTAGTTGTTGTAGTTGTTGTAGTTGTTGTAGTTGTTGCAGTTGTTGCAGTCGTTGACTCTGTTGATTCTGTTGTCGCATTGGTGGATACTGTAGTTGCATCAGTCGCATCGGCAACATCTGAAGTGGCTGATGTTGTTGCGTCGGTTGCGCCGGTGATTCCTGTCTCCGGTGCCGAGCCTGTGGGTATCTCCACTATATCAACATAGTCGCTTATTATCCAACCGCTTACTGTACTGCTGATAATTATCTTATACCATGTTACGCCCTTTGAATCCTTTGCTTCTTCGGTGTATTCATATTCGTTATTCCTTGTTACGCTCGTTATCTTGCTGTACTCTGTACCTGCTCCATTGCGGACGTTGACTGTGGAGCCTGTGACCTTGAGTCTCTTCTGTCCTGTCTTAGGTGCAGTGGATTCGGTTTCCTCCTGCTGGTCGGCTCTCATATAATTCTGACTTATCCAGCCGGTTTTGGTTCCGGAATAAACTATATTGTACCACAAAAGTCCGTCAACGACCTTTGTATCAAGGCAGGAATATTTCTTTGCACATACCGAGCTTGCAATAACAGGATGTGCTGTGCCCGGACCGCTTCGGATGTTGATGCCGCCTGTTACTGCCGTTACGGTCTTCTCATTCTCGGCATTTTCGGGAGCAAGTCCTTTATATGCACCGGATTTTCCGAAATCGTATGTGATTCCGTCAACAGTAAAATAGCCTACAACAAATTCACCGTTGTGGTAATAGTATGTATTGCCGTCAAACTCATACCATCCCGTTGTGGGATATGATACCATATCTATCTTATACCAGTTTACCCATACAGGCCAATAGTTGCCTAAAAGCTCGTCATACTGCATATCTTTCTTGGCATTTCTGGCATCCACTGCCATATCGACACCGTTTTCGTCCCTTCCCACATAAACACCGGCATGACCGTCAAGCCACAGACCGAGACCGTGGATTCTGGGAATGGTGCTCATTTTTCCTTTTTCGGAAGAAGCATCCATAAGAGCCTTAGCTCCGCCGCCCTTACCGTTGCAGTAGGAACGGATAAGTCCGGAACAGTCAACTGCGCCTGCCGAAGAACCGCCATACTTGTACGACCAGCCTTCGCGATATGCGCGCAATGCCCATTCCGCCATTCCTATTCCTGTCTTTCCGCTTATCACAGCTGCTTCTGCCGCAGGTGCTGCAGGAATTATAATTCCCAGCATTACCGCTGCACACAATATTGCAGTCACTAAATACTTAGCAAGTTTTTTCATATGTTACCTCCAGATTACATGCAAAAAAGCTTTTGCCTTTTACCGGATTTAATTCTACCATATCTCTCTTTATTCTGCAACATTTGCGTTGTAAACATTTTGTAACCATTTTTATGTAAAGTAAAACATATCCAAAACTTTCGGAACATTCTGTCATTAAAGCCGACATTTGATATATTGATTTTTTCCCCGTTTCCCTCTAAAATGTAATATGGAGGTGTAATATATGATCTTTATTCTTGAGGATGACGACAGCATCCGCAATTTTGTTGTATATGCCCTTAATGCTTCTGAATTTGAAGTACGCGGATTTTCCCGTCCCTCCGAGCTTTGGGCTGCCCTCGAAGGTGAAAGACCCGATCTTTTTCTTCTTGATATAATGCTCCCCGAGGAGGACGGCATAGAGGTTCTTAAAAAGCTCCGTGCAAAACGCGAGACCTCTAAGCTCCCCATCATCATGCTCACAGCCAAGGATTCTGAATATGACAAGGTCATCGGACTTGATGCAGGCGCAGACGATTATATCTCAAAGCCCTTCGGCATCATGGAGCTTATTGCAAGAATAAAGGCTCTTATGCGCCGCTCTGCAAAGACCGAAGAAAGTCATGTCCTTTCCTTCGGAGAGCTTTCGATCGACGAAAAGGCTCACACCGTCCATGTCGGAAGCGAAAGCATCGTTCTGACCCTCAAGGAGTTTGAGCTTCTTCTTCTGCTTGCCAAGAATTCCGGCAAGGTCATGACCAGAGATGTGATACTCGAAAATATCTGGGGCTACGATTATGACGGCGAAAACCGCACTGTTGACGTTCACGTCCGTACCCTGCGTCAGAAGCTGGGCGACGCGGGCTCCCTTATCGATACCGTCCGAGGCGTGGGCTATAAGCTTATGTGATCTGAACTTCACGCAGATTTAACATAGATTTAACATTCACCCAATCAGCATTTAACACTGTATCGTTATGTTGATAAACGCAGAATTTTGAAATTTTTTAAGATATGTGAGGTAATTCTATGGGTTGGAAAGATGTCCTTGAGCTGCTCAGCGGTCTTGCCATGTTCCTTTTTGGTATGACCCTTATGGGCAATGCTCTCGAAAAGCGTGCAGGCAATCAGCTCAAAACCATTCTCAGCAAGCTCACCACAAACCCTGTCAAGGGCTTTTTGCTGGGTCTTATTGTGACCCTTATCATTCAGTCCTCCTCCGCTTCCACCGTTATGGTGGTCGGCTTCGTAAACTCCGGTGTAATGACCCTTTCTCAGGCTGCCGGTGTCATTTACGGCGCAAACCTCGGTACATCTGTTACCGCATGGCTTCTGAGCCTTACCAGTATAGGTGAGGAGGCTCCTGCATGGCTCCAGCTCTTCAAGCCCGATACCTTTACCCCTGTGCTTGCATTCATCGGCATAATCATGTTTATGTTCATGAAGAAGCAGAAGACAAAGGATATGGGTATGGTTCTCCTTGGCTTTGCAGTACTCATGTTCGGTATGGAGACCATGTCAGGCTCCGTTTCGGGGCTCAAGGAAAATGAAGCTTTCACCAGCGTTCTCACCATGTTCGGCGATCAGCCTATCCTCGGCGTGCTCGTGGGTACTGTTTTCACTGCTGTGATCCAGTCCTCCTCCGCTTCTGTCGGTATTCTTCAGGCACTTGCCCTTCAGGGTCTTGTCCCCTATTATGTTGCGGTTCCCATTATCATGGGTCAGAATATAGGAACCTGTGTAAGCGCAGCTATCTCCTCCATCGGTGCTACCCCCAATGCAAAGCGTGCTTCCACTATCCACCTTCTTTTCAACGTAATTGCAACTCTCATTCTCCTGCCTGTATTCTATCTGGTCGTCGGACTTTTCGGAGAGCATATGCCTATTCTTCAGGAAGCTGCCTCTCCTGTCGGCATAGCGATCGCCCACACCGGCTTCAAAATTATCGCTCTTGCTCTTATCACTCCCTTCTCCAAGCATCTCACAAAGCTTGCCTGCAAGCTCGTTCCCGACAAGAAGGACAAGCAGATTGAGCTTCTTGATGACAGACTTCTCGCCACTCCCTCTGTTGCTGTTGAGCGCTGCCGCGTTGTCACAGCTTCCATGGCAAAGGTCGCTGTCGAGTCACTCAAAACCTCCTTTGCTCTTATCAGTGAATACAATGAAAAGACCTGCGAGCTTATCCGCGATCAGGAAACCGAGGTCGATAAGTACGAGGATATGCTGGGCTCTTATCTTGTAAAGCTCAGCAGCCAGGAAATGAACCTTTCCGACAGTGAGGAGGCAACCAAGCTCCTCCACCTTATCGGTGACTTTGAGCGTATTTCCGACCACGCTGTAAATATTGTTGAATCTGCTGAGGAAATTCACGACAAGAAGCTTTCCTTCTCCGAAGAAGCCAAGCAGGAAATGAATATTCTCATCGGTGCTGTTACCGAGATACTTGACCTCGCTCTTGTGGCATTTGATGAAGGCAATCTCGATTCCGCAGTGCTGGTCGAGCCCCTTGAGGAGGTCATTGACAATCTCAAGAAGGAAATGCGCCGCAGACATACTCAGAGACTTCAGAAGAACGAATGCACCATTGAGCTTGGCTTCGTTTATTCCGACCTTGTTGTAAATCTTGAGAGAGTTGCGGATCACTGCTCCAACATCGCTGCCTGCCTCCTTGAGATCGATCAGGAGCGCCTTGGTATGCACGAATATCTTGAAAACCTCAAGGACGGTTCCGTTGACGACTTCAACAACAACTTCCAGCTCTTCAGCATGAAGTACGCGCTTTCCGATAAATAAACAGGACGTGGTAAAATGACAAAGCGGCTTTTCAAGTGCATATTACTGGCTTCGCTCATTACCCTTGCACTCTGCTCTGTATCTTTCATTGCAGCTTACTTTGTCTTCTTTTCACGCGGCAACAATACAGAAGCTCCCGATAATTTCTGGGAGCTTTTTGCCATTGCAGCCCATATAGTCGTGCTGCTTCTGATAGTTATCACAGCTGTTGCTGCCGTTATCGCCGGAAATATGTCGAAAAAGGCTATGCAGAGACTCAACGATCTGTCTGTATCCTCTCCCGGGCAGGCATCGGAATTCCCTGAGCTTGAACCCCTTATCACCAGATTGCGCCGTCAGAACACCCTCATCAGAGATCAGATGACCGAGCTTACAAGACGTCACGATGAGTTCCATTCCATAACCGAAGGCATGAGCGAGGGCTTTATTATCGTGGACAGTGACCTGCGTGTTATCTCCTATAACAGTGCGGCTTATGAAATTTTCGGCTTCAACGATCCCCAGCGCGGCATCGCTTCCTGCGAGGAGGCATTTTCTGCCATAAGCTACGCCGCCAAAGGGCATTCCTGCGAACGCGAATTTCAGCTTGGCAACAGGCATTACAGAATTTTTGCAAGTCCTGCCAGAAGCAGCTCCTACGGCGCCGCGGTCGCCATTGTCCTTGATGTAACCGAGCGCGCCGAGCGTGAGGCAATGAGGCGTGAATTTTCCTCAAACATCTCACATGAGCTCAAGACTCCTCTCACCTCTATCCACGGGGCGGCTGAAATGCTCAAAAGCGGCATGGTAAAGCCTGAGGACACCGCCAATTTCGGCAGAATGATCTTTGATGAATCAGGCAGGCTCATCTCCCTTGTTCAGGACATTCTGAGAATATCGCAGATAGATGAAGGCAAGCTGGCTGAGGATAACACCGACATTGATCTCTATAAGCTTTCTGAATCTGTTATCTCACGCCTTTCCCATGTGGCAAAAAGCAGGAATATCTCCTTCTCACTCATCGGTGAATCTGCAATCGTCCGCGGTTCTGAGGGTTTTCTCGAAGATCTTGTTTACAACCTTGCCGACAATGCTGTAAAATACAACAAAGACGGCGGCAGTGTCACTGTATCCGTAAGCACGGTCAATTCCCACCCTGTGCTTGAGATATCCGATACAGGTATCGGTATCCCTCAGGATCAGATAGGAAGAGTTTTTGAAAGATTCTACCGCGTTGACAAAAGCCGCTCAAAGGCTATCGGCGGTACGGGACTCGGGCTTTCCATCGTAAAGCACGCGGTCGCCTATCACAAGGCTGATATTTCAATCGAAAGTGAAGTGGGAATCGGCACAAAAGTGATCGTTGTATTCCCATAACGGAGGACGGTATATGCTCAAAGCATTCAGACATTTTCACACCATAACAAAACATCGGCACCGCGTCATTGCCCACTGCTTCAAGGCAGGCATCGGCTGGCAGGGGCTGTTTCACGACCTTTCAAAGTATTCTCTCACCGAATTCCGCGAGGGTGTCAGATTTTATCAGGGCACCCGAAGCCCCAACGAGATGGAGCGCGAACAGAACGGCTATTCCCTCGCATGGATGCATCACAAGGGCAGAAACCGCCATCACTTTGAGTACTGGACGGACTATAATCCTCAGACAAAGCTGATGTCTCCTGTTGAAATGCCCCTCAGATTTGTAAAGGAAATGTTCTGTGACCGAGTTGCCGCCAGCAAGATATATAACGGCAAGAATTACAACGAGACCATGCCTCTTGATTATTTTCTCAGAGGAAAGCCGCGCAGAGTAATTCATCCTGCCACAAGCGAGCTTTTAGAATCACTTCTTACAATGCTTTCTGAAAAGGGAGAAAAGGCAACTTTCAAGTACATAAGAGAGCTTAAAATACACTAAAATGCGATAAATCTATTGACAGATTCGCAGAGCATGGTAAAATAAATAAAGTATGTGCCGATTATTTTGTCGGTACACAGGTACTTACCCAGAATAATATCGGCATTATGCCGCAATATGGAGGAAATATTATGTCTACAGTTTCTTTTATCATCGGTATGCTTATTCTCGGTCTTCTGACCCTTATCTCTGCTTTCATCATTGCAGGTGCAGTTACCGTTTCCGGTAAGAACAAGAGCTCCGACGAGCCCGTTCTCCGTCAGCCCGAAATGAAGTATTTCAACGATTTTGATACTGCTGATTACCTCGGCATCACTGTAGAAGAGCTCACCGCTCTCAGAGAGAAGGAGCTTCTTGACGGTGTTTACACCACCCTTCTCACCCTCGATCCCAACGGCGTTGAGGAATTCTACGATGTTGATTCCACCGGTCGTGAGATCATCAGCACCCGCCCCGCTACCGTCGAGGCTGTTCGCTATATCTATTCAAGAGAGCTTCTTGATGCTCGCATGAACGAGATCATGAAAGACGGCAAGACCCTTAATCTCAGATAACCAAAAAGTGACGAACAGGCAGGAAATTCTCCTGCCTGTTCTTTTTATACAAATTACACTGTTTTTTTCGAGTATATGCGCCTTGCAGTGACAATAATTATACTTGTATTTCTTTATGGATTATGTTACAATCTTAACGATGTGCGGTGCAATGCAAACCGCCTGATATTGTCGGTGATTAACTTATGTTACTCACAAAAGAAAGGAAGCTTTTTGACATGAACTATCTCAACAAGAAGAGCGTCGAAGATATCGACGTAGCCGGTAAGAAGGTTTTAGTCCGCTGCGACTTCAACGTTCCCTTTGACGGCGAGGGCAACATCTCTGATACCAAGAGAATCGATGAAGCTCTCAAGACTATCCGCTATCTCCTCGAGAACAATGCTAAGGTTATCCTTTGCTCTCACCTCGGTCGTCCCAAGGGTGAGTTCAATATGAAGTATTCCCTCGCTCCCGTTGCTGCATATCTTACCGAGCAGCTCGGCTTCGAGGTAAAGATCGCCTCTGACGTTATCGGCGACAGCGCCAAGGCTCTTGCTGCCCAGGTCGAAGAGGGCAAGGCTGTTATGATCGAGAACGTCCGCTTCCACAAGGAAGAAGAGAAGAACGATCCCGATTTCGCTAAGGCACTTGCTTCCCTTGCAGAGATCTATGTAAACGATGCTTTCGGCACCGCTCACAGAGCTCATGCTTCTACCGCAGGTGTTGCTGATTATCTCCCCGCTGTATGCGGCTATCTCATCCAGAAGGAAATCTCCATCATGGGCAAGGCTCTTGCTGATCCTGCTCGTCCCTTCGTTGCTATCCTCGGCGGTGCTAAGGTTTCCGATAAGATCGGTGTTATCAACAACCTCCTCGAGAAGGTTGACACCATCATCATCGGCGGCGGCATGGCTTACACCTTCATGAAGGCTCTCGGCTATTCCATCGGTGATTCCATCTGCGAGGACGACAAGGTCGAGCTCGCTAAGGACATGATGGCTAAGGCTAAGGAGAAGAACGTCAACTTCCTTATCCCCCACGATAATGTTGTTGCTACCGCTTTCGATCCCGATGCTGATTATCAGACCGTTGATTCTGACAAGATTCCTACCGGTTGGCAGGGTCTCGATATCGGTCCCAAGACCTCTGCTAAGTTTGCTGAGGCTATCAAGGGTGCAGGCACCGTTGTATGGAACGGACCTATGGGCGTTTCCGAGTGGAAGAACTTCGCTAACGGCACCATCGCTGTTGCTACTGCTGTTGCTGAGAGCGGCGCAGTTTCCATCATCGGCGGCGGTGACTCCGCTGCAGCTTGCGAGAAGCTCGGCTTCGCTGAAAAGATGACCCACATCTCCACCGGCGGCGGCGCTTCCCTCGAATTCCTCGAAGGTCTTGAGCTCCCCGGCATCGCTTGCCTCAACGAGAAATAATTAAACTTTGTACGGCGGGCGTTTATTCGGCGTCCGCCGTATATTTGATATTTGAAAATTTGGAGGAAACAGAAATGAACAAAGCTAAGCGCGCTGCTGTCATCGCAGGCAACTGGAAAATGAACAACAACCCCGAGCAGACCACTGCTCTTATAAGTGAGATCGCTCCCCTCGTAAAGGACGCTGACTGCACCGTTATCTGCTGCGTACCTTTTATCGATCTTCACGCTGCTCTTAAGGCTGCAGAAGGCACCAACATCAAGATCGGTGCTGAGAACTGCCACTGGGCTGAGAAGGGTGCTTTCACCGGTGAAATTTCTGCTCCCATGCTCAAGAGCATCGGCGTCGAGTACGTTGTTCTCGGTCACTCCGAGCGCAGACAGTACTTCGGTGAGACTGATGAAACCGTTGCTATGAGAGCAAGAGCTGCTCTTGATAACGGTCTTAAGCCCATCATCTGCGTCGGCGAGGTTCTCGAGCAGCGTCAGGAAGGCATCACTGCTCAGATCGTTAAGCATCAGGTAGTAAAGGCTTTCGAGCAGATCACCGAGGACGAGCTCAAGAACGTTATCATCGCTTACGAGCCTGTCTGGGCTATCGGCACCGGTCTTACCGCTACCGATGAGCAGGCTAATGAGGTTTGCGGCATCATCCGTGAGCTCCTTGCTGAGCTTTATTCCGCTGAGGCAGCAGAGGCTTTCACCATTCAGTCCGGCGGTTCCATGAACGACGCTAACGCTGAGGGTCTCCTCGATCAGGCTGACGTTGACGGCGGTCTCATCGGCGGTGCTTCCCTCGTTGCTGAAAAGTTTGCTGCTATCGTCAAGGCTGCAAGCAGATAAGGAGTTTTAGCATTATGAAGAAACCTCTTGTACTTTGCATAATGGACGGTTTCGGCATCAAGGACGAATACGGCAATGCTATTACTGCTGCGTCCACTCCGAACCTCGATAAGATCTTCGCTGAGAATCCCTGCACCCAGATCGGTGCTTCTCGCATGGATGTCGGTGTCCTCGACGGTCAGATGGGCAACAGCGAAGTAGGTCACACCAAC
>JAZSJQ010000059.1:0-10180 GCA_045534445.1 Acutalibacteraceae bacterium | reverse complement strand
CATCAGGAAAAGGCCTGGATAATGATAACCGCATCGAACATTTGCAAAAGTCTTTTGCGCCGTCACAACAGAAGAGATATTTCATTAGAAGAGCTGACGACAGATATTCCGGCAGCAAAAGGGGAGAGCGGAGAAATCCTTTCCGTTATTCTGAACCTTCCGGAAAAATATAAGAGTGCGATCTATCTCTACTACTACGAAGGCTATTCCAGCTCGGAAATAGCCGAAATTCTCAGAACAAAGGATTCAACGGTCAGATCATATCTGCGCAGAGGCCGTGAGAAATTAAAAATATATTTAGGAGGTAATTCTGATGAAAAATGAAAAGATCATAACTGCTTTTGATTCTGTCACACTGTCTGAAAAAGAATCTCAGGAAATCTACAGAAAAATTCTGTCACAGACAAAACAGAAGCCGAAGCACACCGTTTCAAGACGTTTCGTTGCTGTCCTTGCAGCTGTTCTCGTGATGGCACTTGCCGCAGGCACTGTTTTTGCAGAGGTTATTATTCCGATGCTGACAACAGTAAAAGTTGAAAAGACAACAGTCACAATGGACGGTGAAATCATTACCGAAACAGTAGAGTATGAGATCTATGATGTGCCGCCTGAGCCCACATATGATTTTGATTGGCTCATAGAAAACTGCTCTCTGACAAAGCTGACAATAGACAGTGAAGCTCCCTATTGTGCAGGCTTTTACGGATTGTATGAAAGAGCAGACGGAGATTATGAAAAGCTTGAAAGCCTTATTCCCGATGATGGTGTTTTGCAGTTACCCGGATATATGCCGGATGGCTTTGAACTAAAAAGCTCGCTTATAACTCTGTATGTGACAGAGGAGGATGCACTGGGTGCAGAAAAGGCAGTGGAAACCTTTGTTTCCGATGGTACAATATATCAGTGCTATCAGCTTCCCGACAGTGTTACAGACAATATCAGATATGCAGGAGCAACATTTGTAAACAGCGAAGGTGATGAAATAGGCTTTTTCGGTGATCTTAACGAGGTCCTTCCGGTCGGTATCGGTGCAGAAGCCGATGTAAAAGTGAAATTTGCAGATATAGAAGGTTTTGAAAAGGTTATATGCCTTACTGACAGCAAGCAGAACTACTGCATGGCATACAGACACATCGAGCCCATTGAAAATATTGCTTTCGATAATATCGGCAATGAGGAAAGAGCCCAGATGCATGGGGTAGAGGTACTTGAGTTCGGAGGTACTGAATTTTGCGTAGAGTCATACAGTGTATATTCCAAAACAGTCAGCATGGATGAGCTTCTTAGAATACTTGAAAGCCTTGCCTGAATAAAATCGCATTTTATTGAAAAACACTCTTGAAAATCAGTTTCCTATGTGCTAAACTATACAAGTAATTGTGTAATCCACAGCAAATGGAGGTGTAGAACATGGGTGTTTGGGCTATCATCACAAGCGCACTGCTTCTGGTTTTTTCAGTTGTAATTATTATTGTTGTTCTTCTTCAGGAGGGTCAGCAGGCCAATATTTCCGGCGCTATCGCAGGCGGTGCAGATTCTTTCCTCGGCAAGAACAAGGCTCGTACAGTTGATGCATTCCTTGCAAAGTGGACTAAGTTCTTTGCAATCGGCTTCTTCGTACTGACTCTTCTTTGCGATGTATTTACCATTGGTAAATAATTATAAGACCAAAATAAAAAGAGCTTGCTTTAGTGGTCGTACTCTTAAGGAAAGTTTTAAGACCGTTTTTATCGCTCAACTTGTTGTAATACAGGCTGCTATCAAGGGCTAAGATTTCACCCAATAACGAATCCCCAACGAGTAATCGGTGGGGATTTTGTATTTATTGCAAATAGTTTGTGTTTTTGTTATAATAAACGAAAGAGGTGGTTTTATGGGATTCTTTAATGTTTTTAAATACCGAAAGCAAAATATTAAAAACACAAATAGCGAATGGACAGTTTTTGCACAAAAGATGTGCGCTACCGCCATTGAATATGCAAACGAATTTAATAAAAAATTAGATTATTCTGAAAATAGTATTGCAGATTTAGAAAAAATACTGGATTGGTACTCAAATGATATTGCAATATCAAAACCAACAGAAAATCAAATTTGGAGTATGGCAATTATATTCGGCTCATATTTAGGCGAAACGCTATTGAGAAACGGACTTTCCCAAAAAGGTTTTATTTGGGGAAAAGAAGCTTCATCGAATGTACCTTTATTGATTAAGGACGATGGTTCTTATCTCACTCCAAATGATAAGATTTATAAAAGATTAGTCAACGGTAGCGAAGATAGTGTCGTCTCTTTTTACCGATTTGCCACAAAGGAAATATAATTCCCACTTTTGCTGTTAGCACCACAGGCAGCAATTAGTTGGGAGCGGGGTTAAGGGTTTTAGGTTCTCCTAACAAGTGGAAAACGTGCCGTACATTTTCCCTGCTTGTTACGGTATACGACAAAAATAAAAAGCCTCCCTTGTGCAAAGGGAGGTGGCAAAAATCTTTGATTTTTGACGGAGGGATTGTCAATTGTCTGCTCTTAACAATCCCCCAGTCTTTTTGCTTCGCAAAAATCCAGCCCCCTTTACACAAGGGGGCCTTTTTCTGTCCTTTAGAGTACGATTCTTAAGCAAGCTCTTTTTTGTTTGTTGGGAGTATATCAGAAACCGAATTTTTTGAGTACAGCCTCACAGCCAAAAACAAGCTCGTCGTAAGTCGTATCGAAGTCTCCGCTGTACCATGGGTCGGCAATTGTTCCCGGTCTGTCGGTGAGTTCGAGCAGGCGGATAATTTTGTTTTCCGGATCGCCGCCGCAGATTCGCTTTGCGTAATCAATATGATAGCTCTCCATGCAGAGAAAAAGATCATAATTATCATAATCTGCTTTTGTAAGCTTCACGGCTTTGCGCTTGGGAGCATCGATTCCCATCTGCTGAAGCTTTCTGCGTGCAGGAGGGTAGACGTCATTTCCGATCTCCTCGCTTGTTACAGCGCAGGATTGAATGTGAAAGAAATCTTCAAGCCCGCGTTTTCTGACCATATCCTTTAAAATGTACTCGCCCATTGGTGATCTGCAAATGTTGCCGTGGCAGATGAACATAATGTTTATCATATTTCAGCATCCTTAATGTTGTAATGGTTGACTGATCAATTCTCTGAATAGAAGTCATTTAATTTTCTGGATATATCCTTTGCCCACATATAATGCTCTTTTGACTTGAGCTGAGAATCATAGAACAAAGCAATTATCTCATTGTTTATCTTTGTAATTATACACTTGGAACTTCCCTGACTCCATATTCTCGGGAGCAATGCGCCTTCCAGATATTCATTGATTGCATCATAGCTTGAATTGGCGATCAACTGCTCCAACAAACACTCGGATTCAATGGGAACGCCGGTTCTTGTAATTGCAAGCTGCTTTGTATGTGCATTTCCCTGAACAAAGATGGCAATGTTGTTGTCTTTCAAAAAACTTTCAGTTATCATGTTTATGAAGCCTCTCTGAATAATAAAAACGGTTCCAAAACATTAATTGCAAATTATAATGTTTTGGAACCGTTATATCATTATTTATCTTTCAAAATATTAGTCATAAGCTTAGCACATTTGTAAATATCGCCGCAGCCCATGGTGATGATAAGATCGCCGCTCTGGGCGTTGTCGGTAACGTACTTTGCAATATCCTCAAAGGTGGGGAGAAGTACGCTGTCAGGAATAAGCGCCTGAAGCTGCTCTGAGGAAACGCCGAGGTCATCGATCTCACGGGCAGCCATAATAGGTGTGAGTACAACTTTATCGGCAATCTTGAGAACATCTGCAAAATACTGAAGATGTTCCTTGGTTCTTGAATAAGTAAAGGGCTGGAAGACTGCCCAGACGCGTGTAAAGTTCATTTCCTTGCAAGCTGAAAGGATAGCTTCGATCTCAGCAGGGTGATGAGCATAGTCATCAGCAACGGTAATACCGTCCTTTTCGATATGAATCTCATATCTGCGGCAGGCGCCGTGGAATTCGTGCAGACCGTAAGCTATCTGTTCTGCGGTTGCTCCTGCATAGTCAGAGGCTGCAGTTGCTGCAAGAGCATTGAGAATATTGTGGTGTCCGGGAACGGCAAGCACAGCATGGAAGAAAAATTCACCATGCTTGTAAACGTCAAATTCCCATTCGCTGCCATCATCCATCTTTATGTTCTTTGCGCAGTAATCGTTCTGCTCACCGATACCGAAGGTCACGACCTTAGCATCGGCACCTTCAACTGCCTTGAGGGAGTTTGCATCGTCGCCATTGACAACAAGAAGCTCACCGGTCTGCTTTGAAAACTTATTGAAGGAATTGATAACGCCTTCAATGGAGCCGAAATATTCAAGATGGTCGGCGTCAACATTGAGAATAACCGCACAGGCAGGGGTTATCTGCAGAAAAGTATCAACAAATTCGCAAGCTTCGCAGACCATGTAAGGGCTTTTGCCTGCTCTGCCGTTTCCGCCGATAAGGGGAAGCTTACCGCCGATGATAATAGAGGGGTCGATACCTGCTTCCACAAGAATGGTTGTAATCATAGAGGTTGTGGTGGTCTTGCCGTGAGTTCCTGATACTGCAATGGTATTATTGTATCTGCGGCAGAGAGCGCCCAGAAGAATAGAACGCTCGATTGTGGGAATGCCTCTGTTTATAGCTTCAAGAAGCTCAGGATTATCCTTCTGAATAGCCGCAGTATATACAACAAGATCGATATCATCCTTGATATTCTCTGCTTTCTGTCCGATCATGACCTCGATGCCATAGGAACGAATGCGCTTTACGGTATCGGATTCATTATCAACATCAGAGCCGCAGATAAGCTTTCCTTCATTGTGGAGGATTTCTGCAAGGGGACACATACCAGAACCGCCGATTCCCATAAAATGAATCTTTTTTGCCTCATCGAGGATTTTATCATACTGAAGATTTACCATTAAAAACATCTGCCTTTACATTATAAGATTAACAAGCTGTGCCATAAGATCGTTGATTATGCCGCGTGCATCGAGAATAAAATAACAGACAGTCAGTGCCAGCGCTATAAAAAGCAGGGGCATATTTATTCCGCCTTTTTTCTCGAGCTTTGAATTGAATTCCTCGGCTGTTTCTGATTTTCTGTTTATCTGCTTTACGGTCTTTACTGCCTTGTTCATGTACATATTATTGGCGAACAGAGCTGTAAGGAGTGAAAGTATAAAGGGTAAATTACCCGCAAACAGATAGAGATAGTACCCGAACACAACTCGTGTGTCATTACTTGTGAGCACCGAAGCAACCGAAGACACAAAATCAATTCCGAGGTTTTGGGTAAAATTGATATATAAATACAGATAAAGATATGAAACGAGATTCAGCACGGCGGACACAGTGCCGAGAAGATAGAACTTCCTTGCAAAAAGCCATGCATAGGAGCCTAAAAAGGCGGAAAAATTTATCCTGAAAATTCTGAAGCCTTTAAGCTTTGCATAAGCAAGCGGAATATAATACATCCATGCAGGACCTATGAATTTCTTTAAGTCTCCGACAGGAACACCGTCAATTGCTTCACTGTCACTGATTTGTCCCAAAGGTGAACTGAAATCAGCTCCTGCAAAGGGCGGAGAATCAGTTGAAGTGTCGGATTCGGCGTGCGGGGAAGACGGTTTCGATGCGGTTTCAGCGTCATTTGTGTCGTTCCCTGAAGAAAATGATGTGAAAGAAAATCCTTCATCGTGGCGCGATTCATTTGCGCAGACCCCAGAAGTCATATAGCATTCCCTGTGGTGCGGAGTGCCGCAGACAGGGCAGACAACTATATCATCATCTTCTTTAAAAGACAGAGCGCACACAGGGCAATTGTCGAAAGCATATCTGTGCATAGCAATCTCCTTCAAAATAACATTGTGATTATTATACATCTAAAATATAATTATTACAACAATATTTCGTGAACTAAAAATGAGAAAAAGGAATAATATTCCTTTACAGTGAACCAAAATTATCGTATAATAATAAAGTATGGTGTTACGGCAAGTAGTACCGATATTAACAGGACAGGATTGATTTAATGCTGCAATTTGAAGAAATACTTCTGAAGCTCAGAAATATGGAGCCTGATCTGAAGGAACTTCGTGAGGCAATGGGCGTTGAGCAGAGCAAGAAGGAAAAAGAACGCCTGGAGGAGCAGAGCTCTCAGGACGGCTTCTGGGATGATATGGAGAATTCCCAGAAGGTACTCAAGAAGATAAGTTCGCTGAAAAATAATATTGAGTCATTTGAATCTCTCTATTCATCTTACGAGGATGCAATAGCACTTGCAGAACTTGCTGATGAAGAAGGAGATCTCTCCATGCTGGACGAATGCACCGAGGCTGTTTCGTCTGTTGAAACCAAGATGGAGGAAATGCGTCTTACAACTCTTCTTACCGGTGAATATGACAAGAACAATGCAATTCTCAACTTCCATGCAGGTGCAGGCGGCACCGAAGCTCAGGACTGGGCTGAGATGCTTTACAGAATGTACACCCGCTGGTCTGAACGTCACGGTTTCACTGTAAAGACTCTTGATTATCTTGACGGTGATGAAGCAGGTCTTAAAAGTGCGTGTATCCTCATTGAGGGAGAGAATGCATACGGCTATCTCAAGTGCGAGTCAGGCGTTCACCGCCTTGTGCGCGTTTCGCCATTTGACTCTTCAGGCAGAAGACATACTTCCTTTGCATCCCTCGAAGTTATGCCCGAAATTTCTGATGATGTCAACATCACAATAAAGCCTGAGGATCTGAAGGTAGATACCTATCGTTCAGGCGGTGCGGGCGGTCAGCACGTTAATACTACCGACTCCGCCGTTCGTATAACTCACCTTCCCACCGGAATCGTTGTTGCCTGCCAAAATGAACGCAGTCAGCATCAGAACAGAGATGTTGCAATGAAGATGCTTGTTTCAAAGCTGGTTGAGATCACTCAGCGTGAGCATCTTGAAAAGATTGAAGACATTAAGGGTGTTCAGAAGGAAATTGCATGGGGAAGCCAGATCCGTTCCTATGTTTTCATGCCCTATACTCTTGCAAAGGATCACAGGACAGGCTTTGAAATGGGCAATATCAATGCTGTTATGGACGGCGATCTTGACGGATTTATCAATGTATATCCTGTAGAGGAGAGTCTCGGAAATCTGGGTAATTTCGAATGAGTGATATTTTAATGGTTGCTCCCTGCCTTATGGGGCTTGAGGGACTTGCTTCAAATGAGCTGAAAAGAATGGACGCATCTGATGTGCTTGCAGAAAACGGACGGGTTTTCTTTTCGGGCGATGAGCATATTCTTGCCCGTGCAAATATCGGATCACGTTATTCAGAAAGAATTGCAATTTTACTTGGTCGATTCGATGCTTTTTCTTTTGACGAGCTTTTCGAGCGAACCAAGGCTCTTGATTGGTCAAGATGGATAGGAAAGACTGATGCTTTCCCTGTAAAAGGCAGTTCAATAAATTCAAAACTGCACAGCATTCCCGACTGTCAGAAGATAATCAAGAAGGCAATAGTTGAGAATTTAAAGCAGAAATATAAGGTTAACTGGCTTGAGGAAACAGGAGTCAGAAAGCAGATCGCGTTTCTTATTTATAAGGACAACGTCTGCATGATGCTTGAAACCTCTGGCGAAGGTCTTCATAAGAGAGGGTACAGGCGAGAGGGTGCTGTTGCTCCCATAAAAGAGACCCTTGCTGCGGCAATTGCTGATATTTCCTTTGTCAGACGGGACACTCACGTTATTGACCCCTGCTGCGGTTCCGGTACTCTGCTTATAGAGTCTGCACTGAAGGCGCTTAACATTGCTCCGGGTCTCAACCGACACTTTGCTGCAGAAAGATACAGAGAAATTGATGCCTTTGTATGGCGTGACGAACGTGAAAGAGCACGCGATCTTATCAATCGCGAAGCGCGCTTCTCAGCCTGCGGCTTCGATATCGATGCCAATACCCTTGCAATTGCAAAAGCAAATGCAGCAAAGGCAGGCGTTGCCGACAGAATAGAATTTGCCGTTCGTGACCTGCGTGATTTCAAGTCTGATGAAGAAAAAGCTGTCGTTATCTGCAACCCTCCTTACGGCGAAAGGCTTCTTGACAGCAGTGAAGTTGCAGAGCTTTACAGGGTTATGGGGCGAAAATTCCTGAAAAAAGACGGCTGGAGCTACAGTATTATATGTCCTGATGAGCAGTTTGAGAAGATTTTCGGAAGAAAAGCGGATAAGAGAAGAAAATTGTACAATGGTATGATAAAATGTCAGCTGTACACATATTATAAATAAGGAGTGGGCTGCATGAGATATTGCTTTATTATCAATCCCGTAGCAGGTGATGTGAAGAATCTTGAGAATTATGGTGATGTAATAAAGGAGTTCTGCGAAAAAAAGGCGATAGATTACGAAATTTTCGTAACAGAGGGCTGTGAGCACGCAACCGAGATCGCACGCTCCTGCGCAGAAAAAGGCGACAGCGTCCGTATTTTCTCATGCGGAGGGGACGGCACTCTGTCTGAAGTACTCAACGGCATTGTGGGCTATGACAATGTTGAGCTTGGCTGTATGCCTTGCGGCTCTGGAAATGACTATGTAAAGTGCTTCGGTGAAAAGAAGGAATTCTTTGATCTCGAAAACTATGTATTTTCCGACAGCGTGGGAGTTGACCTTATAAAAACAGGAGAACGCTGCAGTATTAATATAACCTCGCTCGGTCTTGATGCAATAATCTGCGATCAGGCTGACAAGTATATCCGTTCAGGAAAGTATTCGGGAAGCAAGGCATATGACAAGGCGATGGTCAAGTGTCTTTTCGGCAAGAGAGACAATGAGCTTAAAGTCACCATTGACGATAATGAAGTTTTTGAGGGCAAATTCCTTTTCTCCATTGCTGCCAGCGGCATCTGCTACGGCGGCGGTTATCACAGTGCACCTATGGCTGATCCTACGGACGGTATACTGGATTTTGTTCTTATAAAATCTGTACCTCTTCTCAGAATCCCCTTCCTTATCGGCCCCTACAAAAAGGGTACATATGTAAATAAGCGCAGCTTCCGCAAAATTATTCACATAAGAAAAGGAAGAAAAATGCATATTGAATCCAAGAAGCCTGCTGTAGTAAATATCGACGGTGAGTGCTTTGTCAAGGATTCGATAACCCTTGAAATTATGCCGTCAGCAATTAAGTTTATTGTTCCGCCTGCTTATATATCCAAAAGAGCGGAAAAGAATTAGGATAATATTACCAAATTGTTAAAAGTTTTTAAGTCTGATTAAAAAGACAAAAAAGGCTTGATTTTTATTAAAATCTGATTACAATATCAATTAGCACTCGAAGGCAAAGAGTGCTAATTGATATTAGTCTATTATGAACACAGGAGGCATATATATGACACTCAGACCACTTGCTGACAGAGTTGTACTGAAAATGACCGAGGCTGAGGAGACTACCGCAAGCGGTATCGTTCTTCCCGGCAATGCACAGGAAAAGCCCCAGATCGCAGAGATAGTTGCTGTAGGTCCCGGCGGAATCGTTGACGGCAATGAGGTTAAAATGATCGTAAGCGTCGGCGAAAAGGTTGTTATCAATAAGTACGCAGGTACTCAGATAAAGCTTGACGGCGTAGAATATACTATCGTCGCACAGTCTGACATTCTTGCTGTTTGCGAATAAGGAGGAAAACATATGGCTAAGATTTTAAAGCAGGGCGAAGATGCAAGAAAAGCCCTTCAGGCAGGTATCGACCAGCTTGCCGATACCGTTAAGATCACCCTTGGTCCCAAGGGCAGAAATGTAGTTCTTGACAAGAAGTTCGGTGCGCCGCTTATCACCAATGACGGCGTTACCATCGCAAAGGAAATCGAGCTTGATGATGCATTTGAAAACATGGGCGCACAGCTCGTAAAGGAAGTCGCAACCAAGACAAATGATGTCGCAGGCGACGGTACAACCACCGCAACTCTTCTTGCTCAGGCACTTGTACGTGAAGGCATGAAGAATGTTACAGGCGGCGCAAACCCTATGTTTGTAAAGAAGGGTATTTCTGTTGCTGTTGATGCTGCTGTTGATGCTGTAAAAAATAATTCTCAGGCAGTAAACGGTTCAAAGGATATTGCCAGAGTTGCAGCTGTTTCATCTGCTGATGAGGTTATAGGCAAGCTTATTGCCGATG
>JAZSJQ010000057.1:0-109308 GCA_045534445.1 Acutalibacteraceae bacterium | reverse complement strand
CTACGATCCGACTTAAAAGCAAGGTGCTTCTAAGCACCTTGCTTTTCGTTATTTATGTCAGCGATCGGAGTCTGATACACTGTTTTTCAGAGACCATTGCCTGCCTGCTACATCAATTTGGTAGTTATCCTTGTAAATGTTTTCGGAAATAGGAACAAAAGTATAGCCTTCGGAGAGCAGGGTTTCAATAATTGTCGGCAGGGCACCGGGAGTATTTACAGCGGCATTGTGGAAAAGCACGATTGAACCGGGCTCAACACGGGAAATAACTCGCTGAGCGATTTCGGAAGATGTGGGGTTTTTCCAGTCGAGACTGTCAACATCCCATTGAATGGTGTACATTCCGATCGACTCTGCGGTATCGAGAAGAAGATCGTTGTACTCGCCGTAGGGAGCACGGAAAAGAATGGGACGAACACCTGTTATAGTTTCGATTTTATCGTTGCAGTCATTAAGCTCTTTGAGTATCTGTTCCTTTGAAAGTTTGGACATATGGGGGTGAGAAGAGGAGTGGTTCATCACCTCATGACCGGCGTCGAAAAGAGCTTTGACCGATTCGGGGTATTTATCTGCCCATTCGCCCACGAGAAAAAACGTTGCCTTTATGTTGTATTTGCCGAGTATATCGATCAGCTGCTGGGTATCCTCGTTTCCCCACGCGGCATCAAAGGATATGCTGATAACTTTGTCATCAGCCGCTCTGCCGACAGAGTATATGGGAACCTTTTTGCGTGTGGATGAAACGGATGCAAATCCGGCACCGCTTACAGCAGTGACAAATATAGCAAAAACGATCAGTGAGCATATTGCCGAAATTGCTATTTGCTTTTTGTTGATTGTTCTGAAAAATTCCATAAGGGCCTCCTTTGTGCTTTTTGCTAAATACATATGCAGGATGGTTTGGCATTATAAATATAAGGCAATGAAAAAATAATAGCTGAAAAGCCTATCTGTCGGACGATATAATGAATTGAACAGAAAGTTAGCACAACATATTGTACGATATATGCTATTAATCTGATTAGGTATATTATGTACAAAGAAAACAGGTAAAATATAGGGGAAGTTTAAGCAAAATCACTTGAAAAATTGAATTTTATGTGATAAAATATAAAACGATTAAGGTAGCATCGCATTTTCATACGATTTGTGAATACATTGAGTCAGGAGGAAATGAAATGAGTAAACTGAAACAAGGGTTGACACCGAAGAAATTGTTTATTTCGGTGACCTCTTTGGTGCTGGTTGCAGCATTGCTGATAACAGCATTGTGCGTTGCTGCACCTGACAGAGGAATGAAGGTCAGTGCGGCTTCTGTGGGAACTCTCACCTCCGTATCGGGCAAGAATATTATCCCCGATACCTATGAGGGTGTAAACGTACCCGCAGGCACCAAGACCATGACGGAGGCACAGTATAAAAACTCCGTAGGAGACGGAAAGAGTGGAAACGCAGAATACACACTCAGTGATAACGGTGTGGCTGCATTTGACTTCCACATTTTCGCGGAAAAGTTTGCCTCCACAGCGCACACCTGCGGTAATATCGCAGTCGATTATCTCGGTGCTGAGGTACTCGGCAAAAAGGGTGCGCCTGAGTTCGGTTCGAGACAGGCTCATGATACTCTCTCGGTAAAGCTCAGCTATGTGGGTGATACCACAGGCTGGAGTTCTTCCACCAACCCTGAGCACATGACCATTGTTTTCGGCGAATCAAATGACGCAGGCGTTCCCAACAGCGTAACTGCTACCGGTCAGGTACATCTCCAGTCAAACGGCAAGAATTTCCTGATGGGCAACGGTAAGAAGCTTGCTGATAATATCTACATCGACGATGAATCTGACGGCGAGCCTTTCATCAACATCACTGATGAGCTTGCTGAGGCAGAGGACTATCAGCGTTATCTTGTCTGGCTCATGGAAGAGACCATGACTAACGGCGCATATGAACATGACACATGGGGCTACGGTGACACTATTGACGGCAACAGAGTCAGAGTTTTCACCTATGACCAGTTCAGCAGATGGACCGGTATGTGGGGCGGCACTACCATCGATTTCAGTCAGTACCCCGAAGAGACCATTATCATCGACTTCGATACATACTGGTCTTCCGGCAACTGGTGGACTGCTCCCGGATACACCACCAATGCAGGCACCATTATCAACGGTAAGGTGACCCTTAAGGGCACAGCCGGAAAGAGAATCATATTCAACGTAGATACCACCAATCTTCCCAATGATGCCATCACCTTCAGCGGCATTGAAATGTCCGTTGACGGAATCAAAAACAGTGAAGATTCGGTAACAAAGGACAATAATATCCTTTGGAACTTCTATAAGAAGGACGACGGAACAGAAACAGGCACTCCTGTATCCACTGAGGGTCAGATCACTCTTGCTGGTACATGGGTTGGTACTGTTCTTGCTCCCGATGCAGTCGTAAAATGTGACGCAGGTCTCAACGGCTCCATCATCGCAAAGGAAGTCACCACTTCTGCAGAGACTCATAAGTCTGACTTCACCGGTGAAAAGATCCACCTTGAAGCAGGCAAGACCAGTCTCACCCTTACAAAGAAGTGGGATGACGACCCCAACACCCGTCCCCAGTACATCTCCATCAAGCTCCTTCGTGACGATAAGCCTTACAAGACTGTCCAGATCTCCGCTAATGACGTAACAGTTTCCGATAACGGCAACACCTGGACATATACATTCGATAATCTTGAAGCAACAGATCGCACAGGCAAGTACTACCGCTACTCCGTAGATGAAATAGTACCTGCCGGTTACACTGCGACCATTTTCAACAATACTATTATAAATGTCGGCGAAAAGACTGAGCCTGTATACGGTGCCATCGTTGTCAAGAAAAAGGCAGAAGGCGCAGGCGAAACACCTCTTGCAGGCGCACAGTTCAAGCTCACCAGCAATGGCGGACTGAACCTTTCAGGCGCAAAGGTTGATAATGCAGATAACGTTGTTATTACTGACAATGCTATCACCTGGACCTCCACAGGTGAAGGCTTTGCAAAGATCAGCAACCTTATCTACGGCGACTATACAGTGACCGAGATCGGCGCTCCTGCCGGTTACGTTATGGAAGCAAACGGCAAGAATGCCAAGGTTGACAAGGCAGAAACCCCCGTTGACTTTATCAATAAGCCCACCAAGGTAAAGATTGCAAAACTTACCGAAGGCGGCGCAATGCTTTCCGATGCAACTCTTACCATTTCCTCCGTTTACGGAACAGACCTCAGCGGTGTTGAGGTTGAGGGCTGCACTCTGGTAAGCAACGATGGCAAGACCATCACCATAAAGACTACAGGTCGCGAGATCAATCTCAAGAAGCTTCCTGTCGGCAGCTACACTCTTGCTGAGACCGCAGCTCCCGAGGGTTATGACATTGCAGCTCCCATCAGCTTCACCGTTGATGAGAACGGCAAGCTCAAGGACGGCAGCGGCAATGCTCTGACCAGAATCAACATGACCGACAAGGAAACTCCCGAAGTAATTCCCGAACCTGTACACCATAATATAAGCATAAACAAGACTGACGGTGCAAACGGACTTCCCAATGCAAAGCTTGAGCTTTCCAGCGTAACAGGTCTTGACATGGCTACCGTACAGGCAAACGGCGTAACTCTTGAAAAGATCACTGAAAACGGCAAGGTAACAGCAGTTCACTGGGATTCAACAGGCAATGCCGTACAGTTTACCGGTCTTATTGAGGGTGCATATATCCTCAAGGAGATCACTCCTCCTGCAGGCTATAAGCCCGCAGCTCCCATGACTCTTGAAGTGGATACCGACAACGAGACCTTCACTATGAAGGACGATATCATCGAGATGAATATCTCCAAGAAGGATCTCAATTCCGGTGCAGAGCTCAAGGGTGCAACTCTTAAACTTACTTCAACTACAGGTGCAAATCTCAGCGGCGTTGAAGTCGATGTTGACGGCTATTCCGCAACCTCTGATGCCGTAACATGGACTACCGACGGCGAAGAAGCAAAGCTCAGCAAGCTGCCCGCAGGCACCTACACTCTGTCTGAGACAGGTGTCCCCGCAGGCTACAAGAAGGCTTCTGACATCACCTTTACCGTTGATGCATACGGCAACGTATCAGGCACCAACGTATCAGGCTCCACCGTCACCATGTACGACGAGCCTGTAAAGGTATATATAGGAAAGCAGTACAACAATAACGGCGCAACCGGAAAGCTGGCAGGTGCTAAGCTCCAGCTTACAGGTGTTGCAAACGGCAACAAGCTCGACCTCTCCGCAGTTACAGGTACAATCAACGTAGAGCATCCCTATCCCACCGTTGTAACATGGACCAGTGCTGCAGCTCCCAACGAGCTTCGCGGTCTCCCCGACGGCACATACACCCTCCACGAGATCGAAGCCCCCGAGGGCTTTGAGCTTTCCGATGATATCGAGCTCGTTATCGAAAACGGTTCTATCAAGTCAGCAAACGAGATTTCCGTTGACGAAGGCGGAAATACCGTTCGCAAGCCGGTTACAATCACAGGCAGCACAGAGGGTAAGAGCGACAGCATCACTATGACCGATAACAAGGCACAGTTCTACTCTCTCGTTCTTTCAAAGCTCGATGCTGACAAGTATCTGGCAGATACTCCCGAAGTCGAGTTTGTAGGCGGCGCAAAGCTGGCTGTATTCCCCGCTGACACAGTTTCCTATGCAGCAGAGAACGCAGTTATCATCGTTGACACAGTTGACGGCACAGCATCAAAGGTAATGCTTCCCGACGGCGACTATGTCCTCGTTGAGCTTGATGCTCCCGACGAATATACAAAGACAAACAACAAGGCATACTTCACTGTAAACAACGGTACTCTCGAGGTTAAGTCTCTCGATGCTGATGAGCTGGCAGTAGCTACCAACGGCAACCCGAAGGACGCAGGTCTCGCAGTCGATGCACCGGATTCCTACTACACCCTCGAGACCTCCGGTATATTCGATCAGTACGGCGCATATCCCTCAACCATCAGCTTCGCACTTGAGGAAGGCAGCACCGAGCAGTACATCTGCTCAAGCTTCGTCCTTTACAAGGAAGGTCCCAACGGCGCAGTTGAGGTTGTAAAGCAGACTGACGATACTCTCGATAACCCCGAATCAAGCTGGAACTTCACAGTAGGCAACAACGTAGCAAACGCTTACGAGCCCGGCTACACCTACTATGCAGTTATCACCATGAAGGATACAAGCGGTAATATTGTAAGAGGCGACGAACTCGGTTCTCTCCACCTCAAGCTCAACTACCCGCTTGTTACTTCTACCGGCACTCAGCAGACAAATAAGGTTCAGGGCGATAAATTGTCTCAAGAGATTATTACTTTGGAATCAAACAGTTTCCCTGAAAAGCTCATTATTGAGGTAGCAAAGGCTGATGGAACAGTTATTACGGAAGCCGATGATATATGGGTAAATCAGCTGTCATTCAGATTCCTTGTAAACGGAAAAGAAAAAGCTCAGTTCAGTAACATGCCAAGAACCCAGATTATTGATGGCAGAGCAACCTTTGATGTAACAAGTTATTTTTCACAGTATACATTTGATCCTGATACTACTTATGGTATCCAGTGTATTGACTATAAACTTATCAATCAAAAAGGAAGCGGTTACAATAATAGTAACTATATGTCTACCATGCTTATCAGCTATGGTGAAAGTGTCGGCGGCGGCACAGAAGAAGGCGACGCACCCAACGTTGGCGAAGCCTTCGAAGATAAGCTCGAAAACCTTGGCGGATCTCTCAGCGACACCGACCTTGTAGGTTCTGCGCTTAAGGATAAGTACTTTGAGTCTGTTGACGGCGTAACAGCTTACGTTGTTCTCCCCAACTACAAGACCCCCGAAAAGTACGATCATCAGTTCTCCGTCAAGCTGACCAAGGTTGACGAAAACGGCACAACCATCACCAGTGACACCGCATCCTTCCTGCTGCTCGATAACGACGGCAACCTTGTTACAAACCTCGTAAAGACCGCTGACGGCGTTTATGAGTACAACAAGGACGCAGCAGAGGATACATGGGCAAACACTGATGCAAGTCCCCTCGTAACAGCAGCAAACGGAACTCTCTCCGTAAACAAGCTCAATGAGGGCGCATACAGCTTTGTTGAGGTTGAGGCTCCTGCAAACTACGAGCTTTATGACGGTGAGATCACCTTCGTTCTCAACCTTAACCACATTTCCGCAAATCCCAAGCAGGTCAAGGCTGTAAACACCAAGAAGACAGGTTCTTTCGCAATCCTCAAGAATGACGATGCAGGAAATCCTGTTGAGGGTGCAAAATTCAAGCTCTTCAAGCTTGATCCGAGTAACATCTATAATCCCGTTACAGTCAAGGCTGAAAACGGCTATGATGACATGATCTATATCACCGGCAACGACGGTAAGGTCACCGCAACAGGTCTTGAGCTCGGTTACTTCTACTACGCAGTAGAGGAGTCTGCTCCCGACGGATACACAGCAGATAAGGAAACAAAGTATCCCCAGCTTGCAGGCGACCAGAGATACATTGTAGATAACGACACCAACAAGGTTATCCAGTACGGTATATTCCTGGGCGAGAGCAGCAGAGTCAAGGCACAGGTTCTCGAAGGAGCCAACAATGACGGCACCGGCGGAACATGGGTAGAAAAGGTTCCCGTACAGACCGATGAGGACGGCAATGAAACCGTAATCTCCAACGTCATCGATGCAGGTACCGCAACCATCGGCAACGATGCTACCCGCACCACCTTCAAGAAGATTGACTCCGAAACCAAGCAGCCTCTTGCAGGTGCAAAGTTCAAGCTCACACTCAAGAATGCAACCGCAGACGCAAAGCTCGACTTTGTAACTGCAAATGTAATCTCTGAGAGAACAGTCAACTATGTTGACAAAGACGGCAACCCCACAACAAATGCACAGGGCGAGTCCTCCTATACTGAGGAAGTATTCAAGGAAGTCGGACTTGAGCATTACCACGGCAAGGACGAAAACGGCAACTACGAGGAATACATCATCTGGACATCCACCGAGGATGCGCAGGGCGTAACACTCCTCGGTCTGCCCGCAAGCGCTCAGTACACCATCGAAGAGATCGAAGCACCTTACGGTTACGAAAAGGCTGATCTCTCCGGTAAGACCGTAACAGTCGGAACTGTTCACGATGCATACGAGAACAGAAAGATTTACGGTACCGTAACCCTTACCAAGACCGATTCTGCAACACTTGCAGCACTTTCCGGTGCAACCTTCAAGCTCCAGCAGCTTACAGACGGAGAGTGGGTCGATGTTAAGACAGACCTCAAGACAAATGCAGAAGGTAAGATCACAGTTGATGATCTTGCATACGGCGGCACATTCAGATTTGTTGAGACCGCAGCCCCCATAGGCTACGAGATCATCGATGCAGAGTCCGACAGCTTCACTGTTGACGGTGACAATACTGCAGAATGTGTATACTATGTAAATGCCTCCAATAAGCCCGAAGTAATAACCATCAGAGGTTCAAAGACATGGGATGATGATGAGAATAATGACCGCATTCGTCCCGAGTCCATCACCGTACACCTCTTTGCAAACGACACTGAGGTCGCAAGCAAGACAGTCACTTCAGATGACAACTGGGCATATGAGTTCACCAACCTCCTTAAGTATAAGGATGGCAGTGAGATCAAGTATACCATCACTGAAGATGCAGTTGAAGGTTACACAACAACTATCGATGGCTACAATATTACAAATACCCATAAGATCGCTACAGTAGAAATCAGTGGTACAAAGATCTGGGATGATAACAATGACCAGGATGGTATCAGACCTGATAGTGTAACTGTAAGACTTTTCGCAGGCGAGAATGAGATCAAGAGCGCTACCGTCGACGAGAAGAGCGGATGGGCTTATACTTTCAAGGATCTGCCGAAGTATAATGATGGCGTTGAGATCGAGTACACCGTAACTGAGGATGCTGTTGATAATTACACAACAACTCAGGATGGCTATAACTTTACCAACAGCTACACCCCCGGAAAGACAAACGTCACAGTTAAGAAGACCTGGACTGATAATAACGACCAGGACGGCATCAGACCCGATTCCATCACCGTACATCTCTTTGCAGACAGCAAGGAAGTAGCAAGCAAGGAAGTCACAGCAGATGACAACTGGACTTACACCTTCGAGAATCTGCCCAAGAACAGAGACGGCGGTACAGCGATCGTCTACACCGTGACCGAAGATGCAGTAGAAGGCTATACCACTGCAATCGATGGTTACAACATCACCAATACTCACGTTACTGAGACAACATCAGTAAGCGGCACCAAGACCTGGGTTGATAACAACGACCAGGACGGCGTAAGACCTGATTCTATCACCGTAAATCTGCTTGCAGACGGCAATAAGGTTGCAAGCAAGGAAGTCACAGCAGATGACAACTGGACTTACACCTTCGCAGATCTGCCCAAGAACAGAGACGGCGGTACTGAGATCGTTTATACTGTTACTGAGGATCCTGTCGAAAGCTACACAACTACACAGGATGGTTATGACTTTACCAACAGTTACACTCCCGGTGTTGTAAGTGTAAGCGGCGTCAAGACATGGGACGACGATAGTGACAGAGACGGCGTAAGACCCGACTTCATCACCATCAGACTCTATGCAGACGGCACTGAGGTTGCAAGCAAGGATGTTACCGCAGCAGACGGATGGAGATATACCTTCTCCGGACTGCCCAAGTTCAAGGACGGCGTTGCAATTGTTTACACCGTAACTGAGGACGCTGTAGAAGGTTACACCACCGTACAGAATGGTTATAACTTCAAAAACACTCATATCATCGAGAAGGTTAATGTCGAAGGCACCAAGACATGGATCGACAATAACAACTTCGACGGTCTGAGACCTGAATCCATCACTATCAGACTCTATGCAGACGGTACTGAGATCGACTCTAAGACCGTTACCGCATCTGACAACTGGACTTACACCTTCGCAGATCTGCCCAAGAACAGAGACGGCGGCACAGCGATCATCTACACAGTAAACGAAGACGCAGTTGCATATTATGAGACTGGTATCAACGGTTATAACGTAACTAACACCCATGCACCTCTTGTAGGTTCCATTACTCTTACCGCAAAGAAGACTCTTGAAGGCAAGACGCTCGAAAACGAGAAGTTCTCCTTCACCCTCAAGGATTCTGAAGGCAACGTAATCGAAACCGTAAACAACAACGGTGCAGAGATTGAGTTTACTGCTCTTGCTTACAACTATAGTGATATAGGCGTACACACCTATACTATTATAGAAGAGGCATATGACAGCAACGGTATTACAAACGATACCACCGTTTACACCGTGAATGTCACAGTTGCTCACAACGGCGGCAATGTACTTACTGTTACCGCTGACAAGAACGGCAGCGACATCGAGTTTGTAAACAAGTATGTTGCTGAAAAGGTCACACTTCCCATCAACGGTGTGAAGAATTACAACAGACCTCTTGCAGGAAACGACTTTACATTCGTTCTCAGCGGCACTGACCTCGATGAGGCAATCACCGTTAAGAATGATGCAGACGGCAACTTCACATTTGGTGATCTTGAGTTTACCGAGACAGGTCTCTATTACTACACAATTACCGAAGTTGATGAAGGCAAGGGCGGTATCGATTATGATGATTCCGTCATCAATGTTACCGTAGTTGTAACTGATAACACCAAGGGCAAGCTCGAAGCAAAGCCCATAATTACCAGAGACGGTAAGGAAACCGATATCGAGTTCACTAACGAGTACACCGTCGAGAAGACCAATGTTATAATCAACGGTGTCAAGAACCTTGAAGGCCGCGACCTCAAGACAGGCGAATTCACATTTGTGCTCAGCGGTTCTGATCTTGATGAAGCACTTACCGCAACCAACGTAGGCGATAAGTTCATCTTCGGTGCAATTGAATACACTGAGGAAGGAACTTATACCTACACCGTAAGCGAGCAGAAGGGAACCCTCGGCGGCGTCGATTACGATGAGACTGTCTACACAGTAACAGTAACCGTAGTTGACAATAAGGACGGAACTCTTACTGCAACACCTTCCATCAACGGAAGTGCAATCGCATTCAACAACACCTACACTGCTGACGCTACCATTTACACCGTAAGCGGTACAAAGGTACTTTCCGGCAGTGACCTTGATGCAGAACAGTTTGAATTTATACTCAGCGGTACAGACCTTGATGAGCCTCTGAAGGCAAAGAACGATGCGAATGGTATCTTCACCTTTGAACCTATCACCTACACAGAGGCAGGCACCTATAAGTACATTGTTTCTGAGGTCATTCCCGAGGGTGACAAGGCAGGCATCAAGTATGATTCTAATACTTATGAGATTACCGTCAGCGTAATCGACGTAGGTAACGGAAAACTTCAGGCAGCAGGTCCTGAAAACATTACAGATATGCTTAAGTTTACAAATATCTACACAGCAGAGCCCACAAAGATATCTGTAAATGGTGTGAAGACACTCATAGGCGGAACCCTTACTGCGGATGAGTTTACATTCACTCTTACCGGTGAGGGCGAGAGCCAGAGCGTAAAGAACACTGCAAGCGGAACATTTGCATTCGCTGATATCTCCTTTGATAAGGAAGGTGTCTACACCTACACAATCAAGGAAGAAGAAGGAACTGCAAAGAACTACAGCTACGATGCTACCGAGTACATCATGACCGTAACCGTAACAGATAACGGTCATGGCGAGCTCGAGGCAACAAGATCCATCGTCAAGAAGGGCGAAACAGGCGAGACCGGTGTAAGATTTACAAACGAAGTAATCGCAGCAGATCTTACTCTTTCCAAGAAGGAATTTGCAGATGGCCCCGAGCTTCCCGGCGCAACACTTATTCTCAAGCCCACAGGCGGCGAGGATATAACAACTGTTGTCCGTCCCGACGGCGTTGAGATCAAGAACGGCGCACTCACATGGGAGTCCGGAGAAACAGAGGTAACCATCGGAATGGTACCCAACGGCATCTATGAGTTCACCGAAATCACCGCACCTGACGGTTACGATGTAGCAGAGACTATCTACGTCAAGGTAAGCGGCAGCGATATCTATCGCGCAGAAAGCAAGGATACAAAGGTCTGGAATAAGGAAACCACAGGTACTGTAATCATGAAGGATGCTCCCAACAGCCTCGTTCTCTCCAAGAAGGAGTTTGCAGACGGTCCTGAGCTTCCCGGTGCAACACTTATCCTCAAGCCTGTTACCGATACAAAGCTTGATAAGGTTATCCTTCCCGACGATGTATCATGCACAGATAACGTCATAAGCTGGACCTCCGATAATGAGACAACTCAGATAGGAAGAGTTCCCGACGGAATCTACGAGTTCACAGAGATCACTGCTCCTGACGGCTACGAAGTAGCAGAGACCATCTATGTAAAGGTCAGCGCAAGCGACATTTACTACGCAGACAGTGCAACATCCACTGCATGGAAGAGCGTAGGCGAGAGCGATACAGTCATTATGATAGACGCTCCCACCAAGGTAGTAATCTCCAAGCAGAGTACGATCAAGTCTGATGAACTGCCCGGTGCAGTGCTCACAATCGAGCCTGCAGATGGTTATAAGATCAACCTTTCCAAGGTCAGCGCATCTGATGCGGTTGATGTTACCGAAAGCAAGATCACATGGACGTCAACCAATGAAATGACTGAGATCGAAAGACTTCCCCAGGGTGTCTACAAACTTACCGAAACCACTGCTCCCAGCGGCTATGAGGTAGATGAGGTTGCATACTTCAAGGTAAGCGGCAGCGATATCTACTCCGTGAAGGAAAAGGATTATAAGGGTAAGAACACTGTATGGACCCAGAATACCGATGAGACGGTTATCATGAAGGATGCATACAACACCCTCGTTCTCTCCAAGGTCGAGTTTGGTGCCGGCGATGAAATCCTCAATGCAATGCTTACACTTGAGGCAACCTCTTCCGATACGGATCTTACTCAGGTTATCACCGGCAGAACCGATATAGTCAAGACCAAGGGTTCCATCTCCTGGGTTTCCACAGAAAAGAAGCTTGACCTCCACTATGTACCCGACGGAATCTATAAGTTCATCGAGGTTATGGCTCCCGACGGATACGAGAAGGCAGAATTCATCTACGTAAAGGTTGAGAATGGCAAGATCTACAACGCTAAGTGGGATGAAGAGAACAACAAGTACGGTGATTGGCAGCTTGTGAAAGATGACATCGTGATCATGGAAGATAAGCCCACCGAGCTTGTACTTTCTAAGATCGCATTCGGCGGCGGCACAGAACTGCCCGGAGCTGTACTCAAGCTTGAGCCTTATGCAGGCGATGCAGACATCTCCGATGTAAGAAGCTCCGTTCCCGTAACCGTAACCGACACCATGATTACATGGAGATCCGGCGAGGTTGCAGTTGAGCTTGAGAAACTCCATAATGGTGTTTATAAGTTCACAGAGATCACCGCTCCTCAGGGCTATGAGATCGCAGAGACCATCTATGTCAAGGTAAGCGGCAGCGATATCTATTCTGTACTTGCAAGCAAGTTCAATGACGATGATACCGCTTGGGGCACACCTGTCAAGGCAGACACAGTAATTATGGTAGACCATCCTGTCGTAATACCCAAGACTGCAAACATCGGCTTCAAGAAGTACAGCGATCTTAACAAGATCCTGCCCGGCGCTAAGTTCACACTTACAGGCAGCAACGGATTCAACAAGACTTCTACTTCAGGCACAGACGGAGCTGTACTGTTCACAGCAGTTCCCGAGGGTGAATACACTCTCGCAGAGGTATCGGCACCTATCAACTACAAGAAGTCTGAGAATACGATCAAAATCAAGGTTGACAGTGAAGGCAACGTATCCTACTTCGGAACTTCCGGAAATGCTATTGATATCATGGGCGTTGAACAGCTTATGAAGAATATGGTAATTCCCATTGAAGATGAGAAGAAGGTAACCGTAGGCGACATTATAAGCCTTGGAGATCAGCTTATTAAGGAGAACCCCGACCTTGCAGGCGAAAACGTTGTATGGGAAAGCAAGGATACTTCTATCGCGGTAGTAGACCAGAACGGTAATGTTACTATCAAGAAGCCCGGCAAGGTTACCATCAATGCTTACAAGGATGGCGTTATCGTTGGTACATTCGTACTTGGTGCCGCAGAAGAGAATCTGCCTCCCGTACAGAATCCCTCCAACAACACTCCCGACACAGGCGAAACCGATACTCCTGTAACCGGTGATGACAATAATAACATCATCGCAATGAACATTGCTCTGGTATCACTGGCAGTAGCCCTTGTTACCGGCAAGATGATCTACAACCGCAGAAGAAAGCGTGCAAACGCAGAAGACTGAGTTGTTTAAGATCAGACTGAATAATTAAAATTGCCCCCGATGCCGAAAGGTATCGGGGGCAATTTTTTATTGTTTCAAACAGGTTAATTTTTCGTTAACACACATGATTTCATTGAATATCAGAGGAAAGTGTGTTACAATTTTAACAAGCATAATGCTTGATGATTAAAAATTGGAGGTTAGAATATGGCAAACAGATTTGTTCTTAATGAGACAAGCTATCATGGTTCAGGCGCAATCAATGAGATCGCAGCAGAAGTCAAGGCAAGAGGTTTTGTAAAATGCTTTGTGTGCTCTGATCCTGATCTTATCAAGTTCGGTGTAACCAAGAAGGTTCTTGATGTGCTTGAAAATGCAGGTATAGCATATACAGTATATGACGGAATAAAGGCAAACCCCACCGTTGAAAACGTAAAAAGCGGTGTTGCTGCTTTCAAGGCATCGGGTGCAGACTGCATTGTAGCTGTCGGCGGCGGTTCTTCCATCGATACTGCAAAGGCTATCGGCATAATCATCACAAACCCCGAGTTTGAAGATGTAGTATCACTTGAGGGTGTTGCACCCACAAAGAAGCCCTGCGTTCCCATTATCGCAGTTCCCACAACAGCAGGCACCGCAGCAGAGGTAACTATCAATTATGTTATCACCGATGAAGACTCCAATCGCAAGATGGTCTGCGTAGACGTTCACGACATTCCCGTTGTAGCCGTTGTTGATCCTGATATGATGGCAACAATGCCCAAGGGACTTACCGCTGCAACAGGTATGGATGCGCTTACCCACGCGATCGAGGGTTACATCACCAAGGGCGCATGGGAAATGAGCGATATGTTCCATATCAAGGCTATTGAGATTATTGCAAAGAGTCTTAGAGGAGCAGTCAACAATGAGGCAGAGGGCAGACTTGGAATGGCACTGGGTCAGTACATTGCAGGTATGGGTTTCTCAAATGTCGGTCTCGGCATCGTCCACTCCATGGCACATCCTCTGGGTGCTCTTTATGACACACCTCACGGCGTTGCAAATGCTATAATCCTGCCTACCGTTATGGAATACAACGCACCTGCAACAGACGATAAGTACAGAGATATCGCTGCAGCAATGGGCGTTGAAGGTGCAGCAGCAATGGACATTGAAACTGCTCGAAAGGCAGCGATCGATGCTGTAAAACAGCTCTCTGTTGATGTTGGTATTCCTGCTGATCTCAGGGAGATTGTAAAGCCTGAGGACGTTGACTTCCTGGCTCAGTCCGCATTCGACGATGCATGCCGTCCCGGCAATCCCAGAGATACCTCTGTTGAAGAGATCAAGGCTCTTTACCTTTCTCTTATGTAAGTTTATAGTAAACAGCCCGATGAAAGTCGGGCTGTTTCATTTTGCCTATGTTCATATTGCTTTAATTGATTTTAAAGGATAGTAGTAGTATAATAATTCAAGTAATTTAACATAAGAGGTTTAAATATGAGCAAAAAAATCACAGATGAAGATATAGAGCGCGGAGTAGAAAAGGTTCAGCGAATGAATGCGATGTTTGATAAGGCCGCAATACCTGTGCTGTTTGTTGCTGCCCTGGCAGTGTTTCTTTTCGGAGCACTTCCGAAGCTTATCCGAAATATAAAGCACGAGGAGAAAAATCCTCAGCAGGTAGTTGAATATACTGATGAGCTGACAGTATACGAAAAGCGAAGCAAGTTTATGGACGAGCTTGATACGAATATGGAAAAGGCAAGTATGGCAGGTTATTCCAAAATGCCTGAGGAGTTCGGAACAAACTGCATTCTCAAGCAGTTAGATGATAATACAATCATTGCACATTTTTATGATGGAAGTACTAGCTACGGAAAGATAATAAGCGAAGGCGCTGGAGGATGCCGAAAGGTTGAAATGCGAGTCTATACAAGCAACTACAGCAGTGTTATCGTAACGCTTGAACATGGCGAAAATATATCCGCCATGTTCAATAATACTTTGTTCTTGGCAGATGAGACTCTGACAGACACAGATACAAACGAGAGACTGAGCGTACTTGAAAATATATCATCAGAGAAGCTGTCTGAAATGCGTGGTATATATGACAGGGAGCTTGAGATGCTTTTAGCTGACAATACATAAGGAAGGCGAGAAAAATGCGCATATCGCATATCTGGTATAAAACACCACCCTCACGCAATACAGCGGAAGCTGCATTGCGTGAGTTTTCGCGTCTTTCTCCGAGTGTCGGCGAAGAGTTTGCCACTGTTGAATCCGAAAAAATTCCGAGACATCTTAAAGATGCTCTGTCAGTAAGTGATACGGTAATAATAACAGGCGGGCTTGATCTGATACGCGAAAGTGAAAATATTATATTTATTCTTGCAAAATGCCTTGGAATGACACTTGAAAACGACAGCAGAAGCCGTTCTCTGTATATGTTTGATTCCATACGCGGGCGAGTACTGCCAAGCTTTGCCGATGCTGTGCTGTTTCCGTACAGAAAAGGCACTCCTGAGGGAGTTCTGCTGTCAGCAGGAGAGCAGAAGATAATCATACTTCCGAGGGACGAAGTAGGCGCAGCAAAAATACTCTCAGCAATGGGTACATATATAATAGGAAAGAGAATTGAAGATGCGCTGGTTGAAGAGGAGCCTGAAAAGCCTCAGAAGCGTACAGTAGATGATCGCCTGAGGGAAATAGAAGAGCGCAGAAAAGAAAAGGAAGAGCGTATGCGCATACGCGCGGTGACAGAAAGCCGAAGCGATTTCCGACGCAGTTTTGCCCGTCAGACAGAGGACGAATTTTCACCTGCAATGGAAAGCAACCGTGCAGTAAGATTTTATCAGGAGCCTGAAAAGAAACAAAAGAAAAAAGGATTCAGATTTCAGGCTCGTTTTGCTGCCATAGCAGTTATTGCATTGTTTATCGGAGTTCTGTGGTATATCGCCGCAAATCACTATGAACCCGTGTCGGTGCCTGCAGTGTACTACAGCGATGTTGTGGAAATGTATAATGACAACAGCGCAAACGCTGACTATCTTCCGTCGGGCGCACTTTCACAGTTTGCAAAGCTTTATACGGTAAATTCCGATGTCCGTGGATATATAACTGTTCCGGGAACAGGCATAGATATGCCTGTTATGCAGTCGGGAAAAGGTAAGTCTCCGTCATATTATTCGAGCAAGGATTTTTACGGCAATGACGATAAGCGAGGCTCGTTGTATTTTTCGGCAGAAAATAGTATCAAGCGCGAGAATGACAACGTAAACCTTATTATCTACGGTAACTCACCTGCAGACGGTACAGTTTTTGCAAATCTTGAAAAATATCTGGATCTGTCGTTTTTTGCAACAAACCCTGTCCTGCGCATGGATACGCTCTATGAGAAATCTCAGTGGAGGGTGTTTGCGGTCTGCATTTGCAGCAGTGATACGATATATGAGTTCAACTATGCAAACAATAGCTTTCCGGGTAATTACTCGGTGGAAAAGCATCTGTATGAGCTTTTTATCCGCAGCAGATTCTATACAGAGTGCGAAGTGTTTCCTACAGATAAGCTTCTGACTCTCGTAACGGATTATGATGATTTTGAAGGAGCAAAGCTTGTAGTCGTTGCCCGACAGCTCAGAGAAGATGAGGATATTTCAGAAGCGGGCAACGGCATAGTTGAAAATCCCGATGCTCTAATGCCTGAAATATGGTACGGCATGACAGGTGAACAGATGCCCACTGTACCTGAGTTTGAATATGCGGAAGAGTACAGAGAAGAAAACATGGGGCAGACCACCACGACAACAAGCCGAACCACGACTACGACTACTACGACAACCAAACCCAAAACAAGCAAATCAACAACAAAAACCACAGAAAAAACAACGGAAAAGACCAAGAAGACAACCACCACCTCTGCAAGCAAGACTACAGAGACTACCACGACCGCAACGCAGGGTGATGTTTCAGGCAGCGATACAACAAAGCCCACGACTTCTACAACTAAAAAGCAGTCATCAGGCTCATATCCTGCAACCATGAGGATAACCTCCAATGGAAAGATCATAGAAAAGGATACTGCCACAGTGCTTGCAATGATCGTAGAGGCGGAAATGGGCAGCGGCTATGAGCCGGAGGCGCTGAAAGCACAGGCGGTTGCGGCTTATACTTATTATAAGTACAGCGGCGGCGCGGCAAAAGCTCCGTCATTCCCCACGAAGTCATCGCCCAGCAAGAGAGTCAAGAATGCGGTCAATGATGTTCTGGGAGAGTATATGACAGTTGGCGGAAAGGTAAAGTACACGCCTTATTATGCTATATCGGCAGGTAAAACTGCCTCCAATGCAAGCGTCAACGGAACGAAGCTGTCCCATCTTGTAGCGGTGGATTGTGCGGTTGATAAGAACGTGAGCGGATACAAGGTATCGAAAACAGTTGAGGCATCATGGGTCGCCAACAGGATAAAGTCCAAGAAGGGCATAAATCTGAAGAGCATATCAGATAAGAGCAAGTGGTTTACAATTGTAAGTCGTGACTCCAACGATCTGTATGTTACCAAAGTGAAGATAGGAAACAGCTATACCTGCCGAGGCTCGACACTGTATCTTTCTATTCTTGGATATAACTGTCTCAGGTCTCCGTGCTTTGACATCAAGTACAATGCGAAGAACGATACCTTCACATTCACAAGCTACGGCTATGGTCACTGTGTAGGCATGAGCCAGAAGGGTGCAAACGAATATGCAAAGCAGGGCAAGGATTATAAGTGGATCCTTGAGCATTTCTACACAGGCGCAAAGATAGTAGGCGGCTGAAATCACAATAAGGCACCGATTAAATAAGGGGAGCGATAATATGAAAAGAATGATCTCATGGATTCTGGTTGTTATTACTGTATTGATGATGGCAGCCTGCAATACAAAAGAGTCTGCGGAGCCTTTGCAGTCGGTATCTGATTCTGACTGCAAAGAAGAAGTCACAGTCAGAAATCCTTCTGTAAAAAAGTCATATGCAGGAGAGCCACATGAACCCTATGAGTTTACAACCCCCGAATACGAAGGGGCATTGCCTAAGCTCAATGAGCAGGTGCTTTTTGATGAAGGCGGAGTTCGCATAACCCTGTTGGAGTGCGAACTTGACCCTTCTTTTCTGCAATATGAAGTGCCTGTTCTGGTCGAAAACAACACCGACCGAAAAATCAGGCTCATGACAACAAGCTTTGCGGTAAACAAAAAGATGATATTCGGAACTATGGGCGGAGTGTATGCAGATGTTGATGCAGGGTGCACTGCGGAAGCCGATTTGTTCTTTTCCCAGAGCGAAATAAATAAGAACGCAAGAAATGTGAGTGTTCCTTATGAATTTCTTTTGTATCTCACCATATACGATCATGAAACAGGTGAGAGAATAATGGTAAGTGATACTATAGCCTTTAATGCAGAGCTTGATTTTGAATATGGCGAGCCCAAGAGTCTGTACCGCGCATTTCTCTATGAGGATGAAAATGTATATATCCGTGCAGGAAAGCTGTACGAGGCCTTCAGAGGCAACGCAGAGCTTGAGATAAGTGTGCGCAACAATACCAATATGCCATTAGCGGTAACAGCGGAGAATGTAACGGTCAACGGTATAGAGATCGAGACCGATTTTGAATCATGGTGGGTGTTGCCCGGCTGTACAGATATATGGCCGATACGCTTTGTTGCAAAAGATCTTGAAGCCAAGGGGATAAGCTTTGATGATATTTCGGAAATCTCGATGAAATTCATATGCAGACCTTTCTTTGAGGAACGGGTATTGTCTGAGAGCGAAGTAATATGTATTGATATTGAATAAAGGAGAGGAAACTCTCCTTTATTTTTATAGTTATTCAACGTTTTTCCTCCCTGCGGCGTTTTATATATGAAAGGACCTTTCAGAAAGAAGGAAAAGAGGTGATGCACTGTGACTGAACATGAGCTTGAACGGATATTTTCTCAATATGCCGATACGGTATACCGAGTGTGTTTTACATACCTTGGTAATGCAGAGGACAGCGAAGATGCCGTACAGGAGGTGTTTTTGAAGCTTATAAAAAAGAAGCCGAGCTTCTCCTGTGAAAATGACCGCAAGGGCTGGCTTATAGTAACAGCCTGTAATCACTGCAAAAGCAAGCTCCGATGGAGAAAGCGGCACCCCACAGCCGATATTGAAAAGACAGGCGAGAGGGGAGCTTTTGATGACTCGGAAGCGGAGGTCATAGAGCTAATATCCTCATTACCGGAGGATTGCAGGCAGGTTGTATATATGCATATCTGCGAGGGCTACACTCTTGCCGATATTGCACGCCTCTGCAAAAGAAAGGCATCAACAGTGCGCTCACAGATGTTTTATGCAAGGAAGAAACTAAAAAATATGATAGGAGGAGCAGATGATGAATAATAATTTCAAGGATAAGCTTATGGAAATAAAGCCCACAGAAGAGCAAAAAGCGCGTATGCTCAGCGGCATAAAGAGCAGAATGAATGTGCCATCGGGAAAAACAGTGAAAAAGATTTTCCGTGTGGCAGCAATCGCAGCAGCACTGTGCTGTGTGCTGGCAGTGACAGTGTTTGCAGAGGAGATAGGCGGCTTTATTGCAGGAGTGTTCACAGAGGACGAGATAGTCGGAGAGACCGTCAAGACCTGTGTGTATTACGATAAGGACGAGCACGTTGAAATGACCGTGGAAGAAGTTCTTTCCGATATGCAGACAGTGCGAATGGTCGTCCTTTATACCGCCCTTGACGAAGAGGGGGAGGTATGGCTCAGTCAGCTTTCCCGGTGCGGAGTCAACAACAGCATATACGGCGATGATGAAACAAAAGACTACGGCTTTGAAATCTTTCCCAATTTCAAAGATAACAGCACAGTGCTGTACGGGGTGGATTGGGGGTACGGTGCAAAAGAAATTGAGGAATACCGCACCGAAACCCAGCGACGCTTCATAGTAGAAATGGAAGCCGATGATGATTACTGGGGAACAGATAATATAATCCTGTACTATATGATGACGGATTATGAGCTGTATGCAGATAATAACCAATATACTAATAACAAAAAGAGTGCAGTGCTTGATGTATCAACGAATATCGAAAAACGCGTTTTTACTCTTGATAATTCCTCAGCTCCCGAAAAGCTTTATAAGCCAACCGAAGCGATTCTATCGCCTCTCTCGCTGAGAATACGCGGAGAAAATCTGGGGTTCTATGAACAGGGACATTATGAGACAGCAGAGGGGACACATTACTATGGAAAATCACTCGAAGATGTGAGTATTGATTCCCTGTATCTTGTTCTGAATGACGGGGGCAAGGTGAATATGCTCCGTCCGCCGTTAGAGTGGAATGATACAGGATATTCCGGTCCCGGAGCGTTAAACCGGGCACAGGGCGAAAACACTTATTGTCTTATATATGCAATCAGCTTCAATAACCCCATAGACATGGACACCATAGCAGGAATCGAGCTTGACGGAGTATACTATCCTTTTGAATAATGACATATAACCGTAGGGGAGGGCTTCCATGCCCTCCCGATATTTATGTCTTGACTTTCCACGCGTCCGGGTGTATCATTTGAGCGTGGTTTTCTATACCTATTATATATAGTGTTCATGGAAGAGAAAAAATACAAAATAACGGATAAAAATCGATGCTGAATTTTGTTGTCACATTGCACAAAAAACAGCTTTAAAATTCTTGTATATTCTACGAAGATTTTTTCTCCAAAACCCCTCAAAAAGCTTGCAAATACTGATATTTCTGTTATAATAAGCAAGCACGACTGCACAAAGACATATTGCGATGATGCGTGAGGTTGCAGCCTACGGGCTGGTTTTTACGCGGAGTATGTCCGATTTCAAACCGGGCGAAAAGTGTTTTAGTAAGCATATCAGGGTTGCTATGCCATGAAAACACTAACGGCTTGCCTGTTCCCCCAGAAATCCGGGGCGAGCAAGGGCATAAAGTCCCGGAATCCTTGCGGCTTGTCCGCAGATTTCGGTTTTTTGATGTCCATACGCGAAACACTCGGCTGGGTGTACAAGCGCAGGCGGTCAGTGCCCACCAAAATTTTTAATTAGGAGGGATTATTGTGGCAGTCAAGGAAAGAATCAGAATTCGTATCAAGGGTTACGACTCATCTCTCGTCGATCAGGCATCTGCTAAGATCGTTGAGACCGCAAAGCGCACCGGCGCTTCCGTATCGGGTCCTGTCCCCCTTCCCACTGAGAAGGAAATCGTTACTATTCTGAGAGCGGTTCACAAGTACAAGGACAGCAGAGAGCAGTTCGAGTACAGAACCCACAAGCGTCTTATCGACATCCTGAGACCTTCGGCAAAAACTGTCGAGGCTCTTACCGGATTAGAGCTCCCCGCTGGCATCATGATCGAGATCAAGCTCTAAGCTTAAATTTCGGTACTGATCAACCTGCGGTCGAGGTCATGTTGCGAAAGCAACCAATAACCTAACAGGAGGAAAAGAAACAATGCAAAAGGCAATTCTCGGCACAAAGCTCGGCATGACTCAGGTCTTTGACGAGCAGGGCAACGCGATTGCAGTAACAGTTGTTGAGGCAGGTCCCTGCGTAGTAACACAGGTAAAGACAGTTGCAAACGACGGCTACTCTGCAGTCCAGTACGGTTTCGGCGACATCAAGCTCAAGTACAATGAGGGCGCTCGCAGCGAAAAGCGCAAGAGCCTCCCCACAAACGTAACTCTGCCCCTGCAGGGTCACTTCAAGAAGGCTGATGTTGCTCCCAAGAAGTATCTCCGCGAGTTCAGACTCGACAATGCAGAGTCTGCAGAAGTTGGCTCTGTAATCAAGGCTGACGTATTCGCAGAGGGCGACAAGATCGACGTAGTAGGCACCAGCAAAGGTAAGGGTTGGGCCGGCGTTATCAAGCGCTGGAACTTCGGACGCCTTCGTGAGTCCCACGGTACAGGTCCTGTTGCAAGACACGGCGGTTCCATCGGTTGCTGTTCCGATCCGTCCAGAGTTTTCAAAGGCAAGAAGATGTCCGGTCACCTCGGCTGCGAGCGTGTAACCGTACAGAACCTTACCATCGTTAAGGTTGACGTCGAAAACAACCTCATTGCCATCAAGGGTGCAATCCCCGGCGCTAAGGGCGCACTGGTAATGATCAGCGACAGCGTAAAGGCTTAAGGGAGGAGGAAACATAATGCCTACAATTTCCGTAGTAGATACTAAGGGCAAGCAGGTCGGCAATATCGACCTTTCCGAATCCATTTTCGGTATCGAGCCCAACATGAGCGCAGTTCATGCAGTAGTTGTTAACTATCTTGCTAACCAGCGTCAGGGCACACAGTCCACCCTCACTCGCGGCGAAGTTCGCGGAGGCGGCAAGAAGCCCTGGAGACAGAAGGGCACAGGTCGTGCAAGACAGGGTTCCACCAGATCTCCCCAGTGGAGACACGGCGGTATCGCTCTCGGCCCCAAGCCCAGAAGCTATCGCTTCGTTCTCAATAAGAAGCTCCGCAGACTTGCACTTAAGTCTGTGCTTTCCGCAAAGGTTGCAGAAAACGATATGATCGTTGTTGACTCCCTCAAGCTCGACGAGTTCTCCACCAAGACCGTGGCTAACATGCTCGCAGCAGTAGGTTCCGATCGCAAGGCACTCATCGTTATCCCTGAGAACTGCCAGAAGATCGTTCGCAGTGCAAGAAACATCCCCGGTGTTAAGACTGCACTTGTCAACACTATCAATGTTTATGACATCCTCAACGCAAACAAGCTCATCGTCATCAAGGACGCTGTAGCTCAGATCGAGGAGGTATATGCATAATGAATCCCAGAGATATAATCATTCGCCCCATCATCACTGAGCGCTCTATGGAAGGCGTTCACATGGGCAAGTACACCTTCGAGGTTGCTGATGTAAACAAGATCGAGATCGCTAAGGCTTTCAACGCTTGCTTCCCCGGCACCGTCGCCAAGAAGGTAAACACTGTCAGCATGCGCGGTCACTTCCGCCGTCAGGGCAGAAACAACGGTGGCTACACCAAGTCCTGGAAGAAGGCTATCATCACTGTTACTGAGGATTCCAAGCCTATTGAATTCTTCGAGGGCATGCTTTAATAGTCTGCGCATGATGTGCAGCCGGCGACGTATGGAAGTAGCCAGCTTCCGCTAAGCCGAAATCACATAAGGAGTGAGCTAAATTGGCTATCAAGTTTTATAAGCCGACAACCAATGGCCGACGCAATATGTCAGTCACTGATTACTCGGTTCTGAGCAAGGTTGCTCCTGAGAAGAGCCTGCTCGAAAACCTGAAGAAGAAGTCCGGCCGTAACAGCTATGGCCGTATCACCGTCCGTCACAGAGGCGGCGGTCTTCGCAGAAAGTACAGAATCATCGATTTCAAGAGACAGAAGGCAGATATGCCCGCTAAGGTTCTCACAATCGAGTACGATCCTAACCGTTCCGCATTCATCAGCCTCATCGAGTATGAGGATGGCGTACGCACTTACATCACTGCTCCCGAAGGCCTCAAGGTTGGCGATACAGTAGTATCCGGTGTCAATGCCGACATCAAGCCCGGCAACGCACTTCCCCTGTCCGCTATCCCCGTAGGTACCTTCATTCACAACATTGAGCTCTACCCCGGCAAGGGCGCACAGCTCGCAAAGGCAGCAGGCGTTCAGGCTCAGCTCATGGCTAAGGAGAATGGTCTTGCACTTCTCAGACTTCCCTCCGGCGAGCTTCGCAACGTTCCCGCAGCTTGCATGGCTACCATCGGTCAGGTTTCCAACATCGACCACGAGAACGTTAAGATCGGTAAGGCCGGTCGTAAGCGCCTCATGGGCTGGAGACCCACAGTTCGCGGTTCTGTCATGAACCCCTGCGATCACCCCCACGGCGGTGGTGAGGGCAAGAGCCCCATCGGTCGTCCCGGTCCTGTTACTCCCTGGGGCAAGCCTGCTCTTGGTTACAAGACCAGAAACCCGAAGAAGGCTTCCTCTAAGATGATCGTAAGACGCAGAAACGGTAAGTAAGAAAGGAGCTTTTCTATGAGCAGAAGTACTAAAAAAGGTCCTTTTGTCCAGCCGGTGCTGCTCAAGAGGGTCAAGGCTATGAACGAGACAGGCGATAAGCAGATCCTTAAGACCTGGAGCCGTTCTTCCACAATCTTCCCCGACTTCGTAGGACACACCTTCGCTGTTCACGACGGTCGCAAGCATGTTCCTGTATTCGTCACTGAGGATATGGTCGGTCACAAGCTCGGCGAGTTTGCTCCCACCAGAACCTACAGAGGTCACGCAGGTTCCAAGACATCTAAGAAATAAGCAGCCAGAAAGGAGTGTACAAAATGGAAGCAAGAGCAGAGCTTAAATACGCTCGCATTTCTCCCAGAAAAGTCCAGATAGTGCTTGATCTTATCAGAAACAAGCCTGTCACTGAAGCAAAAGCTATCCTTAAATATACACCGAAGGCTGCTTGCGAATATCTTGAGAAGCTTCTCAAGTCCGCAGTCGCAAACGCAGTCAACGATCCCGCTAAGGCATGTGATGAGTCCAAGCTCTATGTAGCTGAGTGCTATGCATGCCAGGGCCCCACTCTCAAGAGAATTCGTCCGAGAGCACAGGGCAGAGCATTCCGCATCGACAAGAAGACATCTCATGTCACTCTCGTCGTACGCGAGATGGAATAAGCGAGGAGGAGGTAAACAATGGGCCAGAAAATTAATCCCCACGGTCTGCGTGTCGGCGTAATCAAGAACTGGGACAGCCGCTGGTATGTCGCTGATAAGGATTTCGGCGATACTCTTGTAGAAGACTACAAGCTCCGTACCATGCTTAAGAAGAAGTATTACGGCGCAGGCATCCCCAAGATTGAAATCGAGCGCGATAACGATAAGGTTCGCGTTCACATCCACTGTGCAAAGCCCGGCATGATCATTGGTAAGGGCGGCGCAGAGAAGGATAAGCTCAAGGCTGATTGTGAGAAGATCCTCAAGAAGAACGTTATCATCAACGTTGTTGAGGTCTATTCTCCCGACACCGACGCACAGCTCGTTGCTGAGACCATCGCATCTCAGCTTGAGAAGCGCACAAGCTTCCGCCGCGCTATGAAGATGAGCATCAGCCGCGCTATGAAGCTCAACGTTAAGGGTATCAAGACAATGGTAAGCGGCCGTCTCGGCGGTGCTGAAATTGCTCGTTCCGAGAGCTATCACGAGGGTACAATTCCCCTCCAGACCATCCGTGCTGACATCGACTATGGTTTTGCTGAGGCAAACACCACCTACGGTAAGATCGGCGTAAAGGTTTGGATCTATAAGGGCGAGGTTCTTGCTGACGGCAAGGCACCGCGTTCCGAGCAGCCTGCAAGAAGACGCAGAGACGACAGACGCCGCAACGACGGTGACAGACGTCCCCGCAGAGATGACAGACGCCCGGCACCCCGCAAAGAAGGAGGTAACGCATAATGCTGCTCCCTAAGAGAGTAAAGTACCGCAGGCAGCATAGAGGCCGCCTCACCGGCAAGGCAATGCGCGGTAACTTCGTTTCCCATGGTGAATTTGGTCTTCAGACCACCGAGCCTGCTTGGATCACCTCCAACCAGATCGAGGCAGCTCGTATCGCTATGACCCGTTACATCAAGAGAGGTGGTAAGGTCTGGATCAAGATCTTCCCCGATAAGCCCATCACTGAGAAGCCTGCTGAAACCCGAATGGGTTCCGGTAAGGGTTCACCCGAATACTGGGTAGCAGTTGTCAAGCCCGGCAGAGTCATGTTTGAGATCGCCGGTGTCAGCGAAGAGGTCGCACGCGAAGCTCTCCGTCTGGCAGCCAACAAGCTCCCCGTAAAGTGCAAGTTCGTTAAGAAGGAAGAAGGAGGCGAGCAGTAATGAAGGCATCAGAACTCAGAGATATGACTGAGGTAGAACTCAATGAAAAACTCGGTGAGCTGAAGGAAGAGCTCTTCAATCTGCGCTTCCAGCTTGCTATTAACCAGCTTGAGAATCCGGCCCGCATCAATGCTTGCAAGAAAGACATCGCACGTATTATGACAGTACTTCGCGAGCGTCAGCTTGAAGCAGCAAACGCATAAGAAAGGGAGGATTAAGCTGTGAGCGAAGAAAGAAACCTCAGAAAGGTCAGAGTCGGCAAGGTCGTTTCTGACAAGATGGATAAGACCATCGTAGTAGCAATCGAGGACTCCGTTAAGCATCCGCTGTACAAGAAGATCGTTAAGCGCACCTACAAGTGCAAGGCTCACGATGAGAACAACGAGTGCAAGATCGGCGACCGCGTAAGAATTATGGAGACAAGACCTCTTTCCAAGGATAAGAGATGGCGTCTTGTTGAGATAGTTGAGAGAGCTAAATAATTTCGCTATAAGGAGGAATCCACTGTGATACAGCAGCAGTCTTTGCTGAAGGTTGCCGATAACACAGGCGCAAAGGAGCTTATGTGCATCCGCGTTCTGGGCGGCACCAAGAGAAAGTATGCAAACATTGGCGACGTTATCGTATGCTCTGTCAAAAAAGCAGCACCCGGTGGCGTTGTTAAGAAGGGCGATGTCGTCAAGGCAGTAGTCGTCCGTACTGCAAGCGGTCTCCGCCGTAAGGATGGTACCTACATCCGTTTCGATGAGAACGCAGCAGTTATCATCAGAGAAGATAAGAATCCCCGCGGCACCCGTATCTTCGGGCCGGTCGCAAGAGAGCTTCGTGACAAGGAATACACCAAGATCCTGTCCCTTGCTCCGGAAGTACTTTAAGGAGGTGCCCGTATAAATGAATAAGGTTCATGTTAAGACCGGTGATACAGTTGTTGTAATCAGCGGCGACGATAAGGGTGCCAAGGGTAAGGTACTCGCAGTCAGCCCCAAAGAGGGCAAGGTAATCGTTGAGGGCATCAATCAGGTTAAGAAGCACGTCAAGCCCCGCAAGATGGGCGATAAGGGCGGCATCGTAACTGCTGAGGCTCCCATGTATGCAAGCAAGGTTCAGATCTATTGCTCTGGCTGCAAGAAGGCTACCAGAATCGCCCATAAGGACGAGGACGGCAAGAAGATCCGTGTATGTGCCAAGTGCGGCGCTAAGCTTTAAGGAGGTACGACACAATGGCCAGACTTAGAGATATGTACAAGGCAGACATTGCACCTGCCCTGATGAAGAAGTTTTCTTATAAGAGCGTCATGCAGATCCCCAAGCTCGACAAGGTTGTTATCAATGTCGGTGCTGGTGAGGCTAAGGAAAATTCCAAGGCTATCGACGCTATCATGAATGACCTGTCCGCAATCACAGGTCAGAAGCCCGTAATCTGCAGAGCTAAGAAGTCTGTTGCAAACTTCAAGCTCCGTGAGGGCATGGTCATCGGCGTTAAGGTAACCCTTCGCGGCGACCGTATGTATGAGTTCGTAGATCGTTTCTTCAATGTAGCACTTCCCCGTGTTCGTGACTTCAGAGGCATCAATCCTGATTCCTTCGATGGTCGCGGCAACTACAACATGGGTATCAAGGAGCAGCTCATTTTCCCCGAAATCGACTACGATAAGATCGACAAGGTACGTGGTATGGACATCTGCTTCGTAACCACTGCTAAGACTGACGAAGAAGCTCGTGAGCTCCTTACACTCATGGGCGCTCCGTATGCGAAATAAGGAGGTAATTCTGTGGCAAAGACATCAATGAAGGGTAAGCAGCAGAGACCTGCTAAGTTCTCTACGAGAGCATACAACCGCTGCAAGATCTGCGGCAGACCCCATGCATATCTTCGCAAGTACGGCGTATGCCGCATTTGCTTCAGAGAGCTGGCTCACAAGGGCCAGATCCCCGGCGTCAGAAAGGCAAGCTGGTAATTGCTAATAGGAGGTAAACGTCAATGCAAGTAACTGATACTATTGCAGATCTGCTGACCAGAATCCGCAACGCGAGCACTGCGAAGCATGATACTGTTGACGTTCCCGCGTCCAACATGAAGAAGGCGATTGTCCAGATTCTCGTTGACGAGGGATACGTTAAGGACTTTAACGTTCTTGAAGATAAGAACAACACTCAGGGTACTATCAGAATTACCCTGAAGTACGGCGCTGGCAAGACTCCGGTCATCAACGGCCTCAAGAGAGTCTCCAAGCCCGGTCTCAGAATTTACGCAAGCGTAGAGGAAATGCCCAAGGTACTCGGCGGCCTCGGTATTGCCATCCTTTCCACTTCTAAGGGTGTCATGACCGACAAGAAGGCTCGTGAGCTTAACGTTGGCGGCGAAGTCCTCGCGTTCATCTGGTAAGGAGGTACCGCTAAATGTCCAGAATTGGCAGAAAGCCGATAGCAATACCGGCCGGCGTAGAGGTAAAGATGGCAGACGGTATCGTAACCGTTAAGGGTCCCAAGGGCACACTTACCCAGAAGATCCATGAGAACATGATCGTTGACATTCAGCCCGGTGTTGTCACCGTAAGCCGTCCCAACGATGAGAAGCTTAACCGCTCTCTCCATGGCATGTCCAGAACCCTCATCGCCAACATGGTAGAAGGCGTTTCAAATGGCTTCAAGAAGCAGCTTGAGGTCATTGGCGTCGGTTATAAGGTTCAGAAGGAAGGCAAGAACCTCGTTATGAACCTGGGTTATTCGCATCAGGTCATCATGCCCGAAATCGATGGTATCACCATCGAGGTTCCCAACGCAAACACAATCGTCATCAATGGCTGCGATAAGCAGAAGGTTGGTCAGTTCGCATCTGAAGTCAGAGGCAAGAGACCTCCCGAGCCTTATCATGGCAAGGGTGTTCGTTATACCGGTGAAGTCGTCCGCAAGAAGGAAGGCAAGACCGGTAAGAAGTAAGTAAAGGAGTGAATTAACAATGGTATCAAGACCGGATACAAAGAAGGCCAGAAAGCACCGTCACGTTCGCGTACGCGGTAAGATTTCCGGCACCGCAGAGCGTCCCCGCCTGTGTGTTTTCCGCTCCAATGCTAACATCTATGCTCAGGTCATCGACGATGGTAAGGGTGTAACCATCTGTGCTGCATCTACCGTTGAGAAAGACTTCGGAGGCAATGGCGGAAACAAGGAAGCAGCCCGCAATGTCGGTAAGCTCGTAGCAGAGCGTGCCGCTAAGGCAGGCATCACCACCGTGGTATTCGACCGCGGCGGCAACATCTATCACGGCCGTGTCAAAGAGCTGGCCGAAGGCGCCCGTGAGGGCGGCCTCAACTTCTAAAGAGGGAGGATATAACTTTGGCTAGAATTGACGCAACAGGAATCGAGTTTCAGGAGAAAGTCGTTTCTATAAACAGAGTATCTAAGACCGTCAAGGGCGGACGCATCTTCAAGTATGCAGCTCTCGTAGTTGTCGGCAACGGCGAAGGTCTCATCGGTGTTGGCATCGGTAAGGCAGGCGAAGTTCCCGATGCTATCCGCAAGGGCATCGAGGATGCCAAGAAGAATCTTCTTCAGGTTTCCCTCAAGGGTACGACCGTACCTCACGAGGTCCTCGGTAAGTTTGGTGCAGGCGAAGTCCTCATCAAGCCGGCAGCTCCCGGTACCGGTGTTATCGCCGGCGGCCCTGTCCGTGCTGTCATGGAAGTTGCAGGCATCAAGGACGTAAGAACTAAGGCTCTTCGTTCCAACAACCCCGCAAACGTTGTTAAGGCAACCGTTCAGGGTCTGTCTCAGCTTCGCAACATTGAGCAGGTAGCAGCCACCCGTGGCAAGACTGCCGCAGAAATTCTTGGTTAAGGAGGCAACAATGATGGCAAAAAACGTAAGAATTACGCTCACTAAGAGCCTCATAGCCTGCAAGAAAGACCAGATCGCTACAGCTCATTCCCTGGGACTTAAGAAGCCGGGCGATGTAACAATCCAGCCCGCAAACGCACAGACCACCGGTAAGGTCAAGAAGATTGTACATCTTATCGAGGTCAGCGAAGCATAAGCAAGGAGGTGCGAACAAAATGAATCTTAGCACACTTAGTCCTGCCGAAGGCTCCACAAAGGACGTAAAGCGTATAGGCAGAGGTCACGGTTCCGGTAACGGAAAGACCGCTGGTAAGGGTCATAAGGGCCAGAAGGCTCGTGCAGGCCGCGGCATGCGCGTTGGCTTCGAAGGTGGTCAGATGACACTTCAGAGAAGAATCCCGAAGAGGGGCTTCAATAACATTTTCGGCACCCAGTATGCTGTTATCAATGTCGAGGCACTCAATGCTTTCGAAGATGGCGCTACTGTTGATACTGAGGCACTCGTAGCTGCAGGCCTTGTAAAGAAGGTTCTCGACGGAGTAAAGGTCCTCGGTGAAGGCGAGCTGACAAAGAAGCTCACCGTTAAGGTCTCCGCATTTTCCAATACGGCAAAAGAGAAAATCGAAGCTGTAGGCGGAAAGGCAGAGGTGATGTAACGTGTTTAAGACTATTCGTAACGCATGGGCAATCCCCGATCTGCGCAAGAAGATACTGTTCACGTTCTTTATTATCCTTATTTTCAGAATTGGTGCCGCAATCCCCGTACCGTTCGTGGATACCGCAGCACTTGCTGCGTCCATGAGCGGCGCCATGGGCGATCCCGGTAACCTGGTTTCCTACCTTAACACTCTTTCCGGCGGTGCATTTGAGAATGCTACCATGTTCGCAATGAGTGTTACCCCCTACATCAATGCATCGATCATAATGCAGCTTCTTACTGTTGCAATTCCCGCCCTTGAGAGACTCTCCAAGGAAGGCGAAGAAGGCAGAAAGAAGATTGCTCAGATCACCCGCTATGCAACCGTTATTCTTGGTCTTCTTCAGGGCTTTGCCTTCTTCATGTACCTCAAGAACAGCGGTGTCGTAGTTAACTACGGCAAGGGGGCAATGGTTTATGAGGCATTCGTAATCGTTCTTACCTTCACCGCAGGTTCCGCACTTATGATGTGGCTCGGCGAGCAGATCAATGTTAAGGGTATCGGCAACGGTATCTCCATGCTGCTCTTCGCAGGTATCATTTCCCGTGCGCCTCAGGCAGTACTGCAGGTTGTTGCATGGATCGGAAGCGGCGAGGTAAAGTACATTATCGGTGCTGTCGTACTTGTAATCGTATTTATCCTTTCCATCGGCTTTATCGTGTTCATGAACAGCGCAGAGCGCAGAATTCCCGTTCAGTATGCAAAGAGAGTTGTTGGTCGTAAGATGTACGGCGGTCAGAGCACACATATTCCCATCAAGGTCAATATGTCCGGTGTTCTTCCTATCATCTTCGCTTCCTCCATCATCTCCATTCCTGCTACTATCGGTATGTTCATCTACGGTACCAACGGCACAGGAAAGGGCTTCTGGTATAACTTCCTGTTCTTCTTCCAGAAGCATCAGTTCATCTACGCTCTCGTCTACTTTGTACTTATCATTGCTTTTGCATATTTCTATGTAACAATTCAGTACAACCCTGTAGAGATGGCAAACAATCTTCGCAAGAACTCCGGTACAGTTCCCGGCATTCGTCCCGGCAAGCCTACCAGCGATTTCATTGCAAAGATCATCAGCAGAATCACCCTCATCGGTGCGCTGTTCCTCAGCGTTATCGCAATCGTACCTATCCTTATTGGTGCAGTTACCGGACTTAACCTCGGTATGAGCGGTACTTCTGTAATCATTCTCGTCGGCGTAGCCCTTGAGACTGTTCAGCAGATCGAGTCTCAGATGCTTATGCGTCACTACAAGGGCTTCCTCGAATAAAGAACGTGAAGGGAGATTACTTATGAAGATCATACTTCTCGGCGCTCCCGGCGCGGGCAAGGGTACTCAGGCGGAGGTTATCTCTGATCGTCTGAATATCCCCCAGATTTCCACAGGCAACATCATCAGAGAAGCTCTGAAGAGCGGCACTGAAGTTGGACTCAAGGCAAAGGAGTTCATCGAAAACGGACTTCTTGTTCCCGATGAGGTCGTCATCGCAATAATCAAGGAGCGCATCGCAAAGGATGACTGCGCAAACGGATTTATTCTCGATGGCTTCCCCAGAACCATCGCTCAGGCCGAGGCCCTCGATAACATGGGTGTGAGCATCGATTGCGTACTTGACATAGAGGTCGCAGACGAGGCAATCGCAGCCAGACTTTCAGGTCGCCGCGTCTGCGGTGCTTGCGGCAGCTCTTACCACATGGAGTTTAAAAAGCCCCGTGAGGAAGGTCGCTGTGACAAGTGCGGCGGAGCCCTCATTCAGCGCAAGGATGACCACCCCGATACAGTGGCTGAAAGACTCAAGGTCTACCACGAGCAGACCGAGCCCCTCAAGGCTTACTATGAAAAGACAGGTAAGCTTAAGATAGTCGAAGGACAGGAGACAGTAGAAGAAACTACCGCTCTTGTTATGGCTGCATTAGAGGACTAAGCCTATGATAATCAAGAAGACCAGCCGCCAGATACTTCTTATGAAGGAAGCTGGCAGAATCGCGGCAAACGCTCTGCATCTTGCAGGACGTGCCGTCGAGCCCGGTGTAACAACCATGGAGCTGGAAACTATTGTCCGAAAGTATATCGAGGCATCGGGAGCAAAAGCTCCCTGCCTCGGTTACCACGGGTATCCGGCAGCATCCTGTATATCGGTTAACAATGTGGTTATCCATGGCATCCCCAGCAACAAGATAGTCTTAAAGCAGGGTGATATCGTCAGCATTGACGTTGTAGCTCAGCTGGACGGCTACTGCGGAGATACTACCTGCACCTTTGCGTGCGGTGACATTTCTCCCGAAGCTCAGCGCTTACTTGACACTACTAAAGAGTGTCTCGACCTTGGAATTGCGCAGGCGGTTGCAGGCAACAGAACGGGCGATATAGGCTCGGCTGTTCAGAGGCATGCCGAAGCTCGCGGTTACTCGGTGGTACGAGACTTTACCGGCCACGGAGTAGGCGCAAGTATGCACGAAGATCCTCAGGTACCGAATTTCGGTACGCCACACAGAGGCGTAAGGCTTGAACCCGGAATGACATTGGCAATAGAGCCGATGATAAACCAGGGAACCCATCGGGTTAATATACTCGATGACGAGTGGACCGTCGTAACGCTCGACGGAAAGCTTGCTGCTCATTTCGAGCATACCGTTGCCATAACAAGTGACGGACCTGCAATACTCACGATTCCTGATATTTAAGGTTTCGAGGGGGAACAGGATATGTTTGAAAGAGGATGCAGGGTCAGGGCATTATCCGGGCGCGACAAAGGAAAATGCTTTGCGGTCATCGGTGTGAAAGAAAATTTCGCACTGATAGCAGACGGTAAGGAGAGACCTTTGCAGCGGCCTAAACTCAAGAGTTTCAAGCATCTTGAGCTGCTTGACAGGTGTGTTCCTGAAGAAAGCATAAAGACAAACAAACTGCTCAGACGTGAACTGCATGATGATAATTATACAGAGCACGGAAAGCGAAAATGCTAACTAAAGGAGGATTCGCGAAATGTCAAAAGAGGACGTTATCGAAATTGAGGGCGTAGTAGTAGACGCATTGCCCAACGCAATGTTTACGGTACAGCTCCCCAATGGCAAGGAAATCACAGCTCACATTTCCGGCAAGCTGCGTATGAACTACATCCGCATCCTTCCGGGTGACAAAGTGACAGTCGAAATGTCTCCCTATGATCTTACCAAGGGAAGAATCACATGGAGAACCAAATAAACTTCATCGGATATTGAGCGCAATGCTTATATCGGAAAGGTAGGTTTACAATGAAAGTCAGACCTTCTGTAAAGAAAATCTGCGAAAAGTGCAAGATTATCAAGCGCAAGGGCCGCGTAATGGTCATTTGCGAGAATCCCAAGCATAAGCAGCGCCAGGGTTAAGGCGCAATTAATTTGGAGGTGTCAAACTAATGGCCCGTATTTCCGGCGTTGACCTGCCCAGAGATAAAAGGGTAGAGATCGGCCTTACCTACATCTACGGTATCGGCCGCAAGACAGCTACAGATATCATCAACGCAACCGGTATCAACCCCGATACCAGAGTTCGTGACCTCACCGAGGACGATATCTCTAAGCTTCGTGAATATATTGACCACAACTGCCTGGTGGAGGGTGACCTTCGCCGTAACGTAAGCTTCGATATCAAGAGACTTATCGACATCGGATGCTATCGTGGACTTCGCCACCGCAAGGGACTTCCCGTTCGCGGTCAGCGTTCCAAGACAAACGCACGTACTCGCAAGGGTCCGAAGAGAACCGTTGCAAACAAGAAGAAGTAAGCAGGAGGGATAGCACAAGATGGCAAAGCAAGCTACTAAGAAGACTGCTGTACGCCGCCGCCGTGAGCGTAAGAACATCGAGAACGGTGCAGCACACATCCAGTCTACCTTTAACAACACAATCGTAACCCTCACCGACGAGCAGGGTAATGCTCTTTCTTGGGCAAGCGCAGGCGGACTTGGCTTCAGAGGCTCCAGAAAGTCCACCCCGTTCGCTGCACAGTCGGCTGCGGAGACCGCTGCAAAGGCTGCTATGGAGCACGGCCTTAAGAATGTAAAAGTATACGTCAAGGGTCCCGGTTCCGGACGTGAAGCTGCTATTCGTGCACTTCAGACTGTCGGTCTTAACGTCACCATGATCAAGGACGTTACCCCGATACCCCACAATGGATGCCGTCCCCCCAAGAGACGCCGCGTCTAGTTAAAATTTTACGGAGGTGCAACCTTAAATGGCAAGATATACAGGCCCCGTATGCAGACTCTGCCGCAGAGAGGGCAAGAAGCTCTTCCTCAAGGGCGATCGCTGCTACACTGAAAAGTGCGCAATCGAGCGCAGAAACTATGTCCCCGGTCAGCACGGCCAGGGCCGCAAGAAGACTTCCGAATATGGTCTCCAGCTCAGAGCTAAGCAGCTCACAAAGCGCTACTACGGCGTTCTGGAGAACCAGTTCCGTCACTACTATGAGCTGGCTACCCGCAAGCAGGGTATCACCGGTGAAAACCTTCTCAGAATTCTTGAGAGCCGCCTCGACAACATAGTCTACAGACTTGGTTGGGCATCCTCCAGAGCTGAGGCACGTCAGCTTGTTGTTCACGGTCATTTCCAGATCAACGGTAAGCGCGTTGACATTCCCTCCTACCTGACAAAGGTCGGTGAGACTATCTCCATTGCTCCCGCAAGCAAGGATAGCTCCAAGATCAAGGCTGTTCTCGAAGCAACCGCTGCAAAGCCCATTGTCAGATGGCTTGACCTCGACAAGGAGAATCTCAAGGCTAAGATCACTGATGTTCCCAACAGAGAGGATATCGATCTCGAAGTTGAAGAGACCCTCATCGTCGAGCTCTATTCCAAGTAATCGTCCGTTTTCGTCATTTTATGTTCTTATGCAGCATTTGCTGCATAAGAACAGTAATAAAGAATTATCGGAGGTTACACAAGAGATGTCATTTTTCCACATGACATTGTGCTATAATTACGACAAGGAGGGGTTTTAATGATTGAGATTGAGAAGCCCATTATCGAAATAGCTGAGCTTGCAGCGGACGGTACTTACGGACGTTTCGTTGTTGAACCGCTTGAAAAGGGCTATGGTACGACTCTCGGCAACTCGCTTCGCCGTGTTCTGCTTTCTTCCCTTGAGGGCGTAGCAGTAACCAGCGTGAAGATCGACGGTGTTCGTCACGAGTTTTCCACCATTCCCGGTGTAAAAGAGGACGTTGCAGAAATTATCCTCAACATTAAGGGTCTTACAGCTAAGCTTTACGGCACAGGTCCCAAGAAGCTTATGATTGACGCTGAGGGTGAGAAGATAATCACTGCAAAGGACATCGTATGCGACAGCGAGGTAGAGATACTCAACCCCGATATGCATATATGCACCCTGGCTCAGGGCGCTAAGTTTGTCATGGAGATCACTGTTGACACCGGCCGCGGATATGTATCCGCAGAGAGAAACAAAGCACTGTTCCCTGCGAACGTTGTTGATACTCTCGCAGTAGACTCCATCTACGCACCGGTAACAAAGGTAAACTACAGAGTAGAAAATACTCGTGTAGGAAACGTTACTGATCTCGACAAGCTTACCTTAGAGGTCTGGACCAACGGCACCATCAATGCTCAGGAAGCTGTATCCCTTGGAGCAAAGGTTCTCACAGAGCACCTTAACCTCTTCGTGGATCTGTCCGAAAGCGTGATCGGTACTGAGATCATGGTCGAATCCGCTTCCACCGGAAGTGAGAAGGTTCTTCAGATGACAATCGAAGAGCTTGACCTCAGTGTTCGTTCATTTAACTGCCTCAAGCGTGCAGGTATCAACACTGTTGAGGACCTCATCAGCAAGACCGAAGAAGACATGATGAAGGTTCGTAACCTTGGTCGCAAGTCTCTTGAGGAAGTCCTTGGAAAGCTTAATTCCCTCGGATATTCCCTGAGAAAAGAGGACGAATGAATCTGACGGGTCTTTTCTCGGCGTAAATATGTCGAGGGTATGACCATTAACATGATAAACACCCAAAAAAGGAGTGAATACGATGCCCGGAACAAGAAAGCTCGGCAGAGCTTCTGCTCACAGAATCTCCATGCTCAGAGGTATGGTTACTTTCCTTCTTGAGAACGGAAAGATTGAGACAACCGTAACCAGAGCTAAGGAAGTAAGATCGCTCGCAGAGCGCCTTATCACCGTTGCCAAGGAGAACAACCTCGCTAACAAGAGAAATGCGATGGCTTTCATCACCAAGGAAGATGTCGTAAAGAAGCTGTTTGATGAGATTGCTCCCAAGTACGAAGGCCGCAACGGCGGTTACACCCGCATCATCAAGACTGGTCCCCGTCGTGGCGACGCAGCTGAGATGTGCATCATCGAGCTGATCTAAGCTAATATGATTTAAAACCCTGCACCATACGGTGCAGGGTTTTTGCGTATAAAAATTATTCCCGTTATATGAGCATAGGCGACAATGCTGACGTGTTTTATTAATGAAGGAGGTGATGCGATGAATAAATCAGAGAGCAAGATAGAATATATTGAATGCTGCATTGATGAGTATGCCGATAGTTTGATTCACATTGCTTATAACATTCTTGGAAGTCTTGCAGAATCAGAAGATATTGTACAGGAGGTTTTTACAAAGCTTTATAAATGCAAACCAAAATTCAATGATAAAAAGCACGAGAAAGCATGGCTTATCAGAGTTACAGTAAATCAGGCAAAAAATCAGCTGCGAAAATTGAAAAGAATGTCACCATATGAGGAATACATGAATGAAGAAATTGCATTTGATGATAACGATCAGCGTGCCGTTCACGAAGCAGTATATGCTCTTGAAAAGAAATACCGCATCATAGTATATCTATATTATTTTGAGGGATACAACACAAAGGAAATATCAGAGATATTATGTATTCCATTATCAACCGTTGGTACAAGATTTGAAAGAGCGAAACAGAAACTAAGAAAAATGCTTAATATGGAGGGAATATAATGAAGAACTTTAAAGATACATACATCAAAGCAGAGAAACATATAAGAGCCTCGGCAGACTTTAAAAGCCATACTATTAATACAATTCTCAATGAAAGCAGAAAATCATTTTCGGCAAAGCGAATGGTAACGGTTTTGGCGGCAGTTATAGTCTTGGTGGTGCTCTTCACAGGAACAGTGTATGCTGTGGGAAAATTCAGAGAAGTAAGACTCAGTGAAAGTGTTGAGTTCAGCTCAGCAACAGACAGCTACGCAGAAAAAGTGGATCGAAGCATAGAGTACGGCGGACTTAAAATCACTTTGAGCGAAGCTCTTTACGAAAACGGAAAGCTGTATGTGACCTTCAGTTTCCAAAGTGAAAAATATCCGAACGCTAATGTGATATCGCCTGAAGGCTTGGGGATCCTGATGATTGACGGCAAGGCAATGCCGTGTACGTGGATAGGATACTGTGAAAATTACGACGGAATACTTTTGTACACCATCGAATATGACCTCACGGAAGAAAAGCTCAGTGATATCCACGATTTTGTTGTATGCTTTAATTCAGTCAATTTGATGACGGTCGATGAAAGCATGGTAAAAATAGATGGCGATTGGAGTTATGATTTTTCTCTCAATGTCAGCCTGCTTGACAGCGAAACAGAAATATATAATATCGGGCAGGAGATCACTCTTAATAACGGCGATACTATAAAACTCGAAAAAATCGTCTGTACTCCTCTGAGCCAGCGCATTTATTATACAATGGACAATTACGGTTCTTACCGTGTCTCGGCAGAGGGGGACGGTTGTGAATTTGTATTCTCCGAAATATTAAGCAAAAAGGGCGAAGCAGTAAATATCTGCCCCGACAGCTTCGACTTTGACGCAAAGCAGATAATCCTTACTGTTACTGTTTGTGATAGATATGAAAATATACTTGCAGATTCAGTAGAGATAATTTGCGATAAGAAGTAAAACTGCTATTAAATGAATATAATATTGTGTCGCAAAAGGAGGTATGCGCTTTGCGCATACCTCCTTAAAACATATCCAAATTTAAATTTTAGCATCCCAGAGACCGCAGAAGCTGTCGATGGGGTCAGTGCCCTTGAATGCATCTTCACCGGTTATAAGGTTATCAACAAGTGCGTCAAGGGTATCGGGCTTAGAGTCATAAGTGTTGATGTAAGTGCGAACCTGAGGAATGTCAGCCAGCATTGTGGGAGCGTTTACGCTGATAGCAACAACGGGAAGCTCAAAAACGTACCAGGGAATCTCTCCGCCGCCCTTGGAAAGACCAAAGGAAGGTCTGCCGTTCATAACATCACATAGTGTAATAACAAGATCCTGCTCGGAAACGAAGTCCTTGATTGCATTCTTGCCTGCAAAATAGAGATTAAGGCTGGGTTTTTCGCCTGCAGCGATCTGCTTCTTGATCATATCAAGAGGGCTCTCATAAATGAAAGCATCAAAGCCCTTTTCAATAAGTCTGTCGCGAAGCTCTTCGGCTGGATTCTTCTTTCCTGCGCCGCCGCCCATAGCCATCTGAATTAGAGCATCCATGGGACCTGCGGCACCCTTGACGTAGACGATCATAATTCTCTTATACTTCTCGGGGGTGAGGGGCAGTACGTCATTATCCTTGTATTTTACAAGGGTAATGCAGTCCTTGCTTATGGCTTCTGCGGCAGCAATATATTCAGCTTTGCCGAGAGTTTCTGAGACGACCTCGGGTGCAGGGACAAGCGCTTCCTTAGCCTTTTTGTTAAGTCCCATATGAGCCTTAAGACCGAGAATACGAGTGAGAGCCTCGCACATACGCTCCTCGGAGATGGTACCGTCTTTGTAAGCTTCAAGCATAGTGCTGTAATCCTCTTCGGGATCATTGAAGAAAAGGAACATATCGCAGCCTGCGTTGATGGAAGCAGGGAGCATTTCGCGTCTTGTCATACGGTCGGTCATAGCTACCATATGACTTGCGTCGGTAACGACCATGCCGTTGAAACCAAGCTTGTCGCGAAGCAGACCTGTCATGATCTCAGGGCAGAGGGTAGCGGGGAGCATTTCATCGTCCTTGATATCGGGCTTTACTCCGCGCATATATTCGGGCATCATTATATGACCGCCCATTATAGCGTCAAGCCCGGAATCGATGAGGGTCTTGTAAACCATGCCGTAGGTTGCCATCCATTCTTTTTCGTTAAATGAGTTGATATTGTTTGCGATGTGAGCATCGCGGAAATCCTGACCGTTGCCGGGGAAGTGCTTTGCAGCACAGGCAAAGCCGTCGATAGTGTGAGCGCCTTCGAGATAAGCGCGGCTCATCTCAGCAACTCTCTTGGGATCATTGCCGAAAGCACGGGAAACGACCTCGGTGTTTTCCCAGTTGTAGTGGATATCGCAGACAGGAGCAAATGCCATGTTGCAGCCAATAGCCGCAGCCTCTTCATTTGCCATACGACCGAGATTATGGGCGTACTCGGTCTTGCCTGTTGCACCTATTTTTATGCCCGAACCTATATATGTGCCATCGGAGCAGCCGCCGTTGCCGCCGCACTCAGTGTTGCAGGCGATAAAGACAGGAATCTTTGCATACTTCTGAAGAATACGGTTCTGCATCTGAACAGCGGCGCCGGGCATATTGTTGTAACGGCAGCCGCCGAGGTGATACTTTTCCATAAGCTCCTGCAGATAAGCTTCGTCCATGCCCATTGTGAGCTGAAAGAAGAGCTGACCGACCTTTTCTTCTGCGGTCATGCTTTCGATAGTTGTCTTGACCCACTGAATGTCCTCATCGCTGAGCTTGTAGGGAACAGCCTTGAGATCGACACCGTTAAGAATACCCTTTTTAAGCATCTTCTCCAAGGTTTTTGAGGAAAGCGGTTTCTTTGTCTTTTTCATATGTACCTCCGTAAGTATTATTTATAAGTCTGTTGAAAGCTTCGGATATAAACTCCTCCCAGCTTTCCTTTTCGTGTCCGACCAGTATGGGGTAGTAAAATACCCCGTTTTTCCTTGCCGCATCGAGATCACCCGGAGCATCGCCGCACATGATGACATTTTCGGGAGCATACCCTTTTTTCAAAAGCTCACTGATGCAGTAAGCTTTGCTGCCTGCATTCTGAGCAAGAACGATATCGGTATGGGGGAGAAGTCCGAATTTTTCCCATTCCTCAAGCACAGCATCGAGATTTGCGCTTGAAACAATGGCGATATCGGCTTTTCCATGAGCAAATTCCAAAGCCTCGCGTGCCTTCGGGAATGGCAGCTTGCATTCTTCGGGCAGCATGGTGATAGATTCATTTACAGCCTGACTCCATCTGAGGGCATTTCTCAATGAAATGCTGTCAGGGTCTGCTTCAATGGCTCTTTCCAATGCTGCGTTTGACAGCTCAGGACTGGTATCAGCCCATTTTGCCAACGAGGAGATATCCTCGATTGCCGTGTACTTTTTATTTATCTCAGATAAGGCTATCGCAAGCCCCTTAAAGCGATTTATCCCACGGGTCATGGTGTAAAGATTTATCTCATTCCAGCGCGTCAGTATTTCTTCGCGCCATTGATTAAGCTCCCACACATCGACCATACATGGACCAAAACAACGAAAATGCTTAATATCCATGGTGTCCATGGCACAGCCGTCGCTGTCCACGCAGATGAGATACTCCTTGCATTTCGTATATTCGGCAAGACTGTTTGCCATTGCATCACGTCCTTCTTACAACTGTGTGACAAATGTCTAAAAAGTGTGTCGCTTTTTGAAATGATTTATGCAAAACACACATTTATTATAATTTGAAACACAATACAATTCAAGATGTAAATTTAATTAATAGATGTTTTATTGATATTTATTTTCAAAATTTACTGTACAGCAGAGTACAGATGTGTTATCATAGTATATGGAAAAATGTACAGATAAAAAGGGCGGTTCAGATTTTGTGGTATGATATATCAAGACTTGTTCTTTTTTGAATACAGATCAGAGGAAAGGGATATGAATATATGAAAAAACTGATTACAATGATCGCAGTGCTTTTTCTGATGTTCAGTATATGTTCAGTATCAGCATCGGCATCAGAAAGCGCCACAGATACGACAGCACCGGAACCTGCGCAGCCATTGAGCGCGCCTGTGATTCAGTTCCCTACAGAGCCGACCAACAGCTCAGTTACGGTAACTGTTACCACAGGCGATACACTGGACGGCAACGCAAAGATCTACTATTGTGTAGACGGCGGCGAATGGACAGAGTACATCGAATCATTTGTTGTTACCGAGAATGTCGGTATATCTGCAAAAGTTGTTGACGGAAACAGCATACAGTCTCCTCTTGCAGAAGCAAGAGTAAACTGCATAGATAAAAAAGCACCTTCTGCACCGACTATCGTACCTTCCACAACAGCATGGACCAACAGTGAGCAGACCGTCAGACTGATATCCGGAAGTGATGCGGAATCCGGATATCTCCGCACTGAATATCGTGTAGGTGCTGATGGCGCATGGATAGAGTATTACGGCGAGTTCACCGTAAATTCAAACTGCGTCGTATACGGAAGAACCATTGACCGCGCACAGAATTGTTCTGAAGAGGTATCCATGAGCATAGCTAACTTTGATATGATACCTCCCGATATTTCCCTTCTTTCAATTGCCTTTGGCAATGAAAAAGGCGCTCTTACATACGGAACATCTAATTTCTCCAGCTTCTTTACGGGTTCTCTTACCTGTTCCATTGACGGAGCAACGGATTCCCAGAGTGGTATCGCATATTACGAGTATCAGCTTGTTGAAAGCGGAGGATATATCAGCGAAGCAGGATGGAACAGATATGACCCTGCAAAGAAGCCTGTTTTCGAGAAGGATTTCATAGGAAACGTATATGCCCGTGCAATTGACAATGCAGGCAACGTTTCAAAGGAGATCCCCTCTGCAGGCGTAGTACTTGACAGTACTGCACCTGTTATAGACAATATCAAAAAATCCACATCATCGATTACTGACGAAAATGTAACAGTAACCTTTAATGTCAAGGATAATATCAGCATCCTTAATGTAACGGTAAACGGAGAATATGTTGGAATCTATACCCCGTCCTTTGTAGCATTCAGAAACGGTGAGTATGTGATAGTTGCAAAGGATAAGGCGGGCAATGAATCCACAACTACTGTTGTTATTAACAACATTCAGACGACCCCCTTCAACGTTCTCAAGATTGCCAAATCCCTGAGGGAAGAGGACTATACTCCTTCCTCATGGAACAATATGCAGAAATACGCAGCAGAGCTTGATAATCTTATTTCCATTCAGGCAGATGAGACTATAATCAATTCTGCTGCAGAGCAGCTTACAGGCTCACTGGAAGCACTTGTCCGCCGCGGTGACAGCACCTATGCAAAGGAACTGCTTGAAAGAGTAAAGTCGGTAGACAGAAGTGTGTATACCGATTCTTCATGGAAATATGTCGAGACTGCAATAGCAGAGCTTGAAAGAGTCATTGCGGACGAAGAAAGCTCCCAGCAGAATATCGATGAGGCGCAGGCTGCCCTTGAAAGCTCAATGACCAATCTTGTGCTTATCGCAAACTTTACTGCTCTTGACAGGATCATTGCTACTGTTGAAGACATTGACCCAACTCCTTATCCTCAGGACAGGTATAATATATTGATGAATAAGGTTGCTGAAGCGAAAGCACTGAGCAGAACAGATACAGATCAGGTAACAGCCGACAGATACTATTCTGAAATACTGACCCTTATGGGTGAACTCAACATTAATACAATACCCGACGAGGATGACCGTATTGATGAGGGTGTAAATCTCATTCATGTAATGATAATCGGTATTGCCATTCTTGTAATCGGACTTGCAATTGCCATAATCCTTATTGTCAAGAGAGCGCCCATGGGAGAGAGCAAGTATTCAGATGACGAAGATAAAGCTTATTACTACGAAGCATCGGCAAGAAGAACAATTCCCGAGCCTCAGTATGAGGAAGTGACACAGCGACAGGCATCCCAGCCGACCACCCCTGAAAGACATACATATTCTCAGCAGCCTGCATCTTTCGGTGACATTCAGTTCAGCGATGAGGGCGAATTCAATAACTGGGATTGATATGACCATTCCGAAAAAACGGGTAAAAGAACAATGATAAAATCAAAACCCCGGCAAAACCGGGGTTTTGATATACAGGAAGGACTGTCATTATGGAAGCAAGAAAGCAGCTTAGACAGATATTCAGCTATGTCAAAGCGCTTGTAGAACGCAAGTGCGACATAAATCTCAATTACACAGATTACCCATTCAGCCTTGAGCTGTTCGCACTGCCTGTGCATAACACAATAAAAGTAGTACAGACAAGCGATGAAGCTTTTTCGGAGACCACTGCTATTCTTAGCGTTGAAAAGGCAGAGGTGCCGCCATGTCCGATGCTGCCTGCCGCTCTTTACGGTTGGGTCGAAGATGGATGGGACGATCCCTTCAAAAGAATAACAGTAAAGGAAAAGCGTGAATTCTGTGACGATGCAGAAAGCGATGAAATACGCACGGAGCTTTTTGCTGATGACCTCGAGCGCCGTGATATACTCACAGGCTGGATGGAACTGCACGACGCATGGAGATATGATGCAGAGCCTGCCGCAAGATCCCGAGCAGTGTATGATAAGCTCTACGACCTGTGGTCTCAGATGAGCAGAGAAAAGGACAGAATGGAGCTTGTCATAGGTGACGGAATGCTGACCTGCAGTTTTGAAGACGGGACAAAGATCCATCATCCTCTTATCATTGAGCGTGTAATGCTTGAATTTGACGCACAGAAGCCCATGTTCAGAATCTGCGATTGCGATACTCCCGCAACGCTTAATACAAGACTTCTGAGGATGCTGCCGAATATTGAGACCCAGACTCTCTCGGGCTTTTCAAACGAGCTTGAGGACAGCGGTATCCATGCCTTTGACAAAGAACCTCTTGATGATTTTCTGACAAGGCTTTGCAACACCATATCCCTTGACTGTGAATTTACCAATGAAGAATCCAAGGCAAAATATGTTGTTTCCCGAGGGAGCGTAATGTTTACACGCTCTCGAAATTCGGGCTATATCGCCATGACTGAAAAAATTCTTGATGATATTGAAACTGCTGAGGAGTTTTCTCCATCACTGCTCAGTATTCTTGGGGAGGGTGTACATACCGAAACAGAGCCGAGAGAACAGAGTATAGCAGAAAAGCTTATATCCGTAAACGGAATCGACCCTGATTTCCTTCTTGAAAAACAGGCAAACCGTGAACAGCTTCTCATTGCCAGAAAGATAAAAGAGAATCCTGCTGTAATCGTGCAGGGACCTCCGGGAACAGGTAAGACCCATACTATTTCAAACGTAATAGGCGATCTGCTCAGCCGCGGACAGAGCGTTCTTGTAACCAGCCAGACTTCAAAGGCGCTGTCGGTTCTCCGCGATAAAATAAGCGAGCCTATAAGACCTCTCTGCGTAAGCATTTCTGATGATAATCAGAAGCAGCTTGAAAATTCTCTGAATACGATAAATGACTATATGTCTGCCTATAATGCAGAGACCCTTGATGAAGAGGCAGACCGTTATGAACAGGAAAGAAGACGCGTTATAGCTGATCTTATCAACGCCCGTTCAAGCCTTGTGAACCTTGTAAGAAAGGAATACGAGGAGATTGAAGTTGACGGCAAGTATTATACTCCCAAGCAGGCAGCAGAACTTATCTGTGACCTGCAGGAGGAGGCTTTCATTCCCGACAGCGTAGGACTTGGAACGCCTCTGCCCCTTAGTGAGGACGAGCTTAAAACTCTTTATTCTTCCAATGCCGCTCTTACAGAAAACGATGAAAAAATACTTACTATCGGAGCCCCCGATGCATCTGTCCTGCTTGATTCAATGCGCTTCAAGGCATGCTGCGAGGTCGCAGAGGGTACAGGCGAGAGCATAAAGACAGAGGGAGTAGGTTACTGGAAGGACAACGGAAGCAGAGACACCGCACAGGTCGGAGAAGTCTATAAGAGCATAAAAATAGAAGCCGACAGAATGTCAAGAGCTGAAAGCTGGCAGCTTTCCCTTGCACAGGCAGGAATTGCAGAAGGCGGTATCACAGGCGTATTTGCGTCCATTGACGGTCAGCTTCCCGAGCTCAACAAATTGTATGCTGAGCTTCGTGGAGATATAATCGACACCGACCCGCAGATACCCGATGATCTGATAATTCCCGAAATTACTCCTGTTTTCGCAGATATGCTGGAGGATATAGATGGCGAAAAGATAAACTGGCTTAAAATAATGCTCAATCCCAAATGGAAGCCCGTGCTTGAGCGCTGTGTCATAAACGGCGAAAAGCCTGATACCCGTTCCGAGGTTGAGATACTCAGCAGATATCACGCATACCTGCTGGGCAAAAAGAAGCTTCTTAATCGATGGGAAAAGGCAGTAAGAAGCGCAGGCGGTCCTGATATATCATCTTCTGCACGTCCTGAAGAGACGGCACAGAAGATTTGGTCAAGTGTTACTGATTGGCTTACATGGTACGCAAACTCATGGCAGGTAATACAGAATAAGCTTGAGGAGCTTGGATTTGATTTTGCTCGCTACTTCGAGACCATTCCCTTGCAGACCCGTATGCTTGGAGAGGTCGAATCCATATTCTATGCACTGAAGACCGACCTTCTCAGCTATGTACAGCTTGAATTTACCAGAGGAGACAGATCTGATTGTCTTGAGACCCTCCGAAATGCTGCCAATACGCTGGTGCCTTATGAGCGTGACTTTGCGCCCATGATAACTGCCATGCGCGTAGCTATTGAAAACAGAGATGCTGATGCATATAATGAAGCACTCCACAGCTATGAGCGAGTCTGCGCAAAGAGAAACGCCTATAGAACACGCTGTGAACTTATCGTAAAGCTTTCGGAAATATGTCCTCTTTGGGCACAGGAAATAGCTGGAAGACGCGGATTTAACGGAGAGAGCAGTCTGCCCTCAGACTATAAGATCCATTGGATACGCGCACAGCTCCGCGGTGAGCTTGAAACAAGACTCGGCAAGGATATTGAATCCATTCAGGAGCGCATTTCAGAGCTTACAAAGAGCTACTCCACAGTTACAAGAGAGCTTATTACACGCAGAGCATGGAGCGCAGAGCTTCGCACCATGCGCGATCCCAACCGCAAATCTGCCCTTGCCACATGGGCAACCTTAGTCAAGAGAGTGGGCAAGGGAACGGGCAAGAGGGCAGAGCAGCTTCTTGCATCGGGTGAGCTTCGCCGTGCAATGAAAGCCTGCCGCAGAAGCGTTCCCGTATGGATCATGCCCCTTCCTTCCGTCGCAGAATATTTTGAGCCGGGTGATGAGAAATTCGATGTTCTCATCATAGACGAAGCAAGCCAGGCGGATTTAAGCGGACTTATCGGACTGTACATTGCAAAGAAGGTAATAGTTGTCGGCGATGACAAGCAGGTCAGCCCTACTCCTGTCGGAATGGACCTTGAGACCTCCCAGAAGCTCCACGCAGAGTTCTTAACAGGCGTAAAGAATGCCTCCATGTACGACGAACTTGTGTCAATCTATGATCTCGGAAAGGCAAACTACGAGCCTATAACCCTTCGTGAGCATTTCAGATGCGCTACAGATATAATCAACTTCTCGAATTTCCATACATATAACGGACTTATCTGTCCCTTGCGCGATTCGGGCAGTATAACCGTAAAGCCTGCGATGGTCGAATACAGAGTGCAGGACGGCGCACCCAGCGGCAAGAAGACAAATAAGAATGAAGCCAATGCCGTAGTTTCTCTCATCTGCGCCTGTATGAAGCAGAAAGAATACAAGGGACTTACATTCGGTGTCATCACCATGATAGGAGATGAACAGGGCGTTCTGATAGACAGAATGCTCCGCGAAAGAATAACCGAAAGCCAGTACAGAGAACGTCAGATACTCTGCGGCAACCCTGCGTATTTCCAGGGCGATGAGAGAGATGTTATCTTCATTTCCCTTGTTGATGCGGGCAAGGGTGACGGAACCAGCCTGCAGACCAGAAGAGAGGGCTACAACGATGTTTACGCAAAGCGTTACAACGTTGCCGCAAGCCGAGCAAAGGATCAGCTCTGGGTCGTTCATTCCCTTGATCCCAATGTAGATTTGAAGGGTGACGATATAAGACTCAAGCTTATCTCTCATGCAATAGACCCGGAGGCAACCGCCAAGGCGCTTGAAAAGGTTACTCCCACAGCGGTGTCCTCCATGGAAAAAGAGCTGAGCAATGCCCTTATAAACGAGGGCTTCGAGGTAGCTTTCCGTGAAAAGGTTGGAACATATATCGTGCCTATGATATGCACAGGCGGCGGAAAGAGAGTTGCCATTGAGTGCGACGGAGAGACTGCAATGACCGATGAAGAAATAAGCGTTGCAATGAGCCGCCAGTCGGTTCTTGAGCGTCTTGGCTGGAAGTTTATCCGCGTGCGTGCATCCGCATATTATCAGGATAAGGAGAATGCCGCAAAGGCACTTGTTGCTCGCATAAAAGAACTTGGATTAAAGCCCGGTAAGGGCGATAAAACAGCTGATAATGCTCTTATCGAAAGAGTATGTCAGTGTGCCGCTGAGCTTCGTGAGCAGTGGAGCGCTCCCTCTGAAGAGCTTGTAATCGAAGAGACGGACACAGCCGATGCGGAATAACAGAACTGCTCAGATAGTCCTGTGCGGCTTGTTTACAGCGCTTATAGCAGTAGGCGCATTCATAAAAATTGATCTTGTTGTACCCATAACCCTGCAATCACTTTTCGTGGTGCTTGCAGGGCAGGTGCTGGGCGCAAGGGGCGGTGCGGCAAGTGCGCTGACGTATATGCTGATGGGACTTGCGGGACTTCCTGTTTTTGCGCAGGGAGGAGGACTTATGTATGTCCTTAAACCCGGCTTCGGATACATAATCGGCTTTATTTTATGTGCCTTTGTTGCAGGTTTCGTTGCCCACCGAAGGAAAACACCCTCCGCAGGTTATTTGTATTTTTCGGGTATAACAGGTCTTGCCTGCATTTATGCAGTGGGACTTGCGTACTTCTGCCTTATAATGAAGCTGTATATAAACGCCACGGACGCAGAAATACTCGATGCATTGAGGCTTACAATGCTTGTTGCACTGCCTATAGACCTTGTGCTGTTATTGCCTGCGTCTGCTATTGCAAAGCGAATATTGACTGTAATAAAAAAGGCTTCCCCTTAAAGGGAAGCTGTCGGCAAGTTCGCTGAAGGCGAACTTCGGTGACTGATTAGGTGTCAAATGCAGACAGCCGTATGGCTGTCTGCATTTCTTCATATTATATGCTATAGTTCCAATTCGAGCAGCTCGGCAAGACTATCGACCTCGTAATCAGGCGTATATTTTTCGCTTGCAGCCTCCTGCACCGAAAAAAGCCCCTGCTTTATTCTGACAGTAATCATACCGAGTTTCTTGGCAGGATAAACGTCATTATCAAGCCTGTCGCCTATCATAACAGCTTCAGAAGGTTCACAGCCAGCTTTCCTGAGTGCATATTCAAAAAAGCCGATATCAGGCTTAAACATATTCTCGTACTCTGAGAGAAGGATTATTTTGAAACAACCATAAAGCCCGTCCATTTTAAGTCTGTCCATAGTATTGACAGGCTGATTTGCAAGAACGGCAAGACTGTACTTTTCCGATAGAACCTTAATTACATCAACAGCATGAGGGTAAAGAAATTCCTTCTCATTTGAATAGGGTACATTTTTCGCAATACCGAAATAATTTCGTGCTTCGGAGAAGGGGGATTCTGCAAAAGTCATTGCAGAAACCTTCATATGCTCATAAAACTTGTCGGCAGTAATTTCCGAAGATGCTTTTTCAAGTAACCCTTCTATTCTCTGCCTGTCGGAAAGACTTTCATCATAAACAGTACCGCCCAAGTCAAAAAACAGCCATTTAACACTCTTTGCGGTATAATCTGCATTTTCGGCAGGTGAACAGGTCTTGACGTAATAACGCTCAGCAGGGAAATATCTGCTTTCGTACTTTTCCTTTATCTGCTCACTGTCTCCTATATACCCGTCCCTTGACAGCACTCTTTTAAGCCTCGTTTTTTCGGGAACATCGATATATATCATATAGTCGAAAATATCTGAAAGCTCGCTTCTCTGAAGAAAAATCCCCTCTATAATCAGTATGCCGCCATTTTTAAGACAAATGCTCTGATTGAGATATGTGTCATTGTCTTTATCATAAAGCTCAATGCTTTTGCAGAGCGACTCGCCTGATTTTAAAGCACCAATAACCTCATTTATCAGATAATCATACCTCCACTGGAGATTATAATAGCACTCCCAAGGGGCGAAATCGTTATTATAACGTATAGATTTCGGGTGAATGAAATCGTCAATGTGCAGAAGAGCGACATCGTACCCCTTACTGCGAAGAACAGCTATGATCTCTTTTGAAACAGTGCTTTTTCCTGCACCGCCAAGCCCGTCAATGCCGACGATCAGAGTTTGTTCGGGAGTATGAAGCTTCTCTATTGAATCAGCTATAAAGACTGCGTCCATAAATTACCTCCATAGCAGTTTATCAATACATATACCACACAGAAGACAACAGGAAATGACGCTGCTGTAAATAAACGGTTAATTGTTCCGCTGCTTATAATACTCTGTAACAAGCTTCAGAATATCCTCAGTATAACCACTGAGAATAACACGGGGAACAGACTTTTTAATACAGTCAAAGCTGAAATTAATGTTGCTGTATCCACCATTGCTTATGGTATAGCAGAAAAATGCTGAAAGCTTTTTGGGGTCATCGTCCGGAAAATCGAGTATAATGCAGCCTTCGTGCGCTGCCTTTTTATCATTGAGCAGAAAATCATAGACAATGGCATTGTTTTTTGCAAGAATACTTGGACGCACAGAAGGGTGAGTCAGAAATGCCTCAGTCTGCTCGGGAGTAAAGTGCCACAGGCCGTTAATCTTTTCGCCTTTGAGCAGACCCATGGAGATATAATTTCGTATTGTTCGGTCGGAAAGACCTGAAAACATGACAATATGATTAATGGTGTAAAAATTTCCCTCTGCGTACTTTTCATTCATAATAAAACTCCTTTTGTTTGTTCTCTGATATAAATTATACAGCTATCCGCAAGGGCTATCAATTTGAAAAAGAGCCACTTTTTCATAGCAGAAGATTTTATATTTTACAGATATGCATTTTTGCAGGTTATCTAAAATATTTCACAAACAAAGGAGAGTAATACTTGCAAAATCAGAAATTCTATGTTAAACTTAAACAAAATCCGGCACATAAATGGCGGCAGTAAGGCTCGAGTAAGCTTTTCGAAAACGGATGAAAAATAATTTTCGGAAAATTTGAAAAAAGCCTTGACAAATATCGTTTTATGATGTATATTAAGCAAGCGTTCTGCGAAAGGGCAGTAACCTCGTAAGCGAGGTTGGGATTCACGGCGTGCCGGTGTAGCTCAGTTGGTAGAGCAGCTGATTTGTGACGAGCAGAGCGGTGGTTCGAGTCCGTCCACCGGCTCCAGATCGTGCAATTGAATAAATAGGAACATGGGAGTGTTCCCGAGTGGCCAAAGGGGGCAGACTGTAAATCTGTTGTCGACGACTTCGGTGGTTCGAATCCACCCGCTCCCACCAGAAAAAAGACCTTGTCGAAAGACAAGGTCTTTTTTTACTAAATCCACCCTTTCGGGGGGGAGAAATATTGCTCTGCAATGTGAAATTCGAGCAAAGCTTGAGTGAAATCGTCGCGGCGGTGGGTGGATTTAATTTCACATTTTGCCGATAGGCAAAATATTTCACCAAAGGCGAAGCATAAGTAAAGCCACGGCGGTAATTCCGCCGTGGCTTTTCACATATAAAACTCCGTTGGTATCTCACACAGCTCTATGCACAGGTCGCTGTCTGCCCGTGAATAAATCCGAAGAATAATCTCCTTGCAGAGAGCGGCGTCAACAATACGCACATCAGCATTACCGAGCTTGCCGAAGGATTGTGCGCCAAGTTTGACAAGCGGCTTGTCAAAATTCACAAATTGCCTCGACACATCGTCCGATCTGCTGCAGCAATGGCAGCGATAGGGGTGACGGTGAGCATTGCCGTCGTAGTCGAGAATCGTTACCTCAAAGGGATTTTCCGCGAGTCTGTCGGGAATGTCAGCAACCTCTTCGACGGCGTGAATAAAGGTATTTTTATCGTTTCCAACACCGATCAGAAGTATTTTTGCATTCACATCTGCAAGACGATCCCATACAAAGCCGGGAGGACAAGGGGAGAGTGCGTTTTCTTCGTTTTTAATAAAATCCTCAGCACCTTTGCCGCAAGCCCATACAGAGTGCGTGGGGTGCAGGGATCGCACACCGTCCTGCCTGAAAGCCGCAGCCCTCGGCAGAGCGCCGATGCAAGGAACAGTGCTCCTTACATCATATACAGGCTTTTCGGAATAAACCCTGTCCCATGTGTGGGTAGGAACAAGAAACAGACCGTCACGGAGATACTCAATAAATGCATCGATAACTCCGTCAGCTCCGTTTTCAACCTCGCCCACAGCACGCATGGATGTATGTATCAGTACAGTGTCCGAGGGGGAAATGCCCATTTCGGCAATCTGTTTTTTCAGTTGTTCTTTTGTGAATATCATATTATTCTACTTCTTTTCAGCCTCATATTCGAGAATTTGTCTGAACTGTGTCTCGTACAGATCTCTGTAAGTGCCTCCCTTAGCCAGCAGATCCTCGTGAGTACCCTGCTCTGCAATGACTCCGTCCTTTACAACAAGAATCTTATCTGCTTTGAGAATTGTAGAAAGCCTGTGAGCGATGACAATGCTTGTCCTGCCGTCCATAAGCACCTCGAGAGCGTCCTGAATGGCGTTTTCGGAGATCGAGTCAAGGGCGGAGGTAGCTTCGTCCAGAATGAGAATATCGGGATTCTTGAGTATGACACGGGCAATGGAAAGTCTCTGCTTCTCACCGCCTGAGAGCTTCAAGCCTCGGTTGCCCACCATTGTGTCGTAACCGTCGGGCTGATTTACAATAAAATCGTGAATGCTTGCAGTTCGGCAGGCATTTTCTATCTCTTCCTGTGTTGCATCGTCCTTTGCATACAGGAGATTTTCTTTTATGGTGCCGTTGAAAAGGTAAGTGTCCTGAGTTACAACGCCAATCTTCTCGCGCAGATATGTAAGGTCAAAATCGCGCACGTCAACACCGCCTACAGTAACACAGCCGTCGAGACAATCATAAAGTCTCGGAATAAGGTTTACAACCGTAGACTTACCCGAGCCTGAAGGGCCGACTATGGCAAACATCTGCCCGCCGGGAACGGTAAAATCGATATCCGTCAGCAGGGGCTTTTCGGGAGTGTAGGAGAAAGCAACGTGATCAAAATCGATGTCAGCGCAGGCAACATGGGGCTTCTTTCCGTTTTCGGGGGAGACAATGGTGTTCTCCTTGTCGAAATAATCGAATATACGGGTAAAGAGTGCAAGGGAACGGGTAAAGTCCACCTGAATGTTTAAAAGCGACTGAACGGGTCGATAAAGGCGATTGATAAGGGCAACGGTAGCGGTGATGACACCGACCGTAAGGGTGGGGTCGAGCCCTTTTATAATGAACAGACCGCCTGCAAAATAAATCAGCAGAGGTCCTATCTGGCTAAACATACCCATAATGACCATAAACCACTTACCGCTTCGCTGTTCCTTAAGTGCCAGTTGAGTAACCTCTTCGTTTACGTCCACAAAGCGGTCATACTCTTTCTTTTCCCTTGTAAAGAGCTTTACGAGCATCGAACCGCTGACGCTGAGAGTCTCGTTTACAAGCTGATTCATCTCGTCGTTCTTTGCCTGACTTTCGGTCAGAAGCTTCCATCTTGTCTTACCGACGCTCTTTGTAGGAAGAATAAGCAGAGGGATTACCACAATGCCCACAAGTGCCAGCTTCCAGCTCATTGTAAAGAGAGCCACAAGGGTGGTAACGACTGTCGCCACGTTGCTGACTATGCTAGACAGAGTGCCGGAAATAACAGAGCTTACGCCGCTGATGTCCGTGTTCATTCGTGTTATGATATCGCCCTGCTTTTCGGAGGTAAAGAAGGAGTGGGGCATGTGCTGGAGATGGTCATACATCTGGTTCTTCATATCGAAGATGATGCGCTGGGATATCCATGCGTTTATGTAGTTTTCCAGCACTCCGATGACCTGAGATATGGTCAGAGTTGCAAAAGCCATAAGCAGAAGCTTTATAAGTAGTGCAAGGTCGTTGCCGATAAGTGCCTCGTCAACGATTCGTCCTGTAATGATGGAGGGGAGAAGTCCCACACCCGCCGACAGGAGAATGGCGACGAACACAAAAACAAACTGGAGCCAGTAGGGCTTTAAGTAGCTTAAAATACGCAGAAGAAGCCCCTTTGTAACCTTCGGCATATTCTGCTTTTCTTCATCGGTAAGAAATCCGCGAGGTCCAAGACCTCTTCCCATAGGTCCTGCCATAGCATCACGTTCCTTTTTTATCAGTATAATTTGATTATATATGAAAAATTACCCGTTTCAACACAAAAGCATCAGAATACACTTATTCCTCATACGGTCTTACGCGAAGCGTTGCTCCGACAGACCGGCATATCTCCCTGCATGTCTCCTGCTCTTCGGGAGTGGTGACCACATCGACCACCGTCATTATAACATTGGGGACATAAAGGGTGCAGTCCTTTGCAAAGCTGAGCATGGCATCGAAAGAATCAATGCCAAACTTTGGGCGGACTATGCTCAGATAATCCTCTTTGTTTGTGGCATTGAGGCTTATTGAAACGGTGTCGATAAGTCCACGAAGCTTCTGTGCAGTCTTTTCGCCGTTTATAAGGTCAGAGAGTCCGTTAGTGTTTATGCGAATGGGGATATCACTCTTAGAACGGATAAAGGAAGCCACCTCCAGCAGATCGTCAAGCCGTTCTGTGGGCTCACCGTAGCCGCAGAAAACGATCTCCTGTTCCTTTGAAAGGTCGTAGGAATCAATGCTTTCGCAGACCTCACTGACCGTCGGCTCACGCTCGAGCCACAGGGAATCCGAGCCGTATACGCAGTCGCCGTTCTGCCTCAGGCAGAAGGTGCAGGCGCAGGGACAGCGGTTTGTCATATTGACATATATGCCGTTTTTAACCTTGTATGTAATGGTCATCATAGCAATGCCTCCGTTTTCTCAGTTATATAATAAAGATAATACAAAACTGGTCATTTTAAAATAGTCAGTTATGAGTTTATTTATATGACCAGATTGTTTTTGTTGACATAGATACGCAATGAAGTTATAATACTGAAGCAGTAAAAACAGGAAAGAGGAAACAATTTGAATAATACCGTAAAGAGGATAATAATGTCGGCAGCAGGTGTAATAATCTGCGCAGTGAGCGTGGCTGTTTTCAAGATAGCCGCCTTTGGTGTAGACCCGTTCCAGTCCCTTATGAGCGGACTTGACAGGCTCATACCCATAGATTTCGGTACATTATATGTAATAGTCAACGCAGTGCTTCTGCTGTTCAGCCTTGTTTTTGACAGGCATTACATAGGCATCGCCACATTTATAAACCTGTTCCTTTTAGGCTACGTTACCGAATTTACCCACGGACTGCTTCTGAAGGTGTTCGATGAGCCTTCACTGCCACTGAGAATAGGCTGTCTGATAGTGGGCATAGTGGTCATATGCTTCGGCTCATCGCTTTATATGACCGCCGACCTTGGCGTATCCACCTATGATGCAATTGCGCTTATCTGCGCAAACAAATGGAAATTATGGAAATTCAAGTATATCCGCATCTGCACAGACATCGTCTGCGTGATATCGGGCGCACTGCTGTTTGTGCTGGGCGGCGGAGAATGGAAGGCGATCCCGACCATCATCGGCATCGGAACCATAATCACAGCCTTCTTCATGGGACCGCTCATTGAGCTTTTCAATGAAAAGATAGCACGCCCCATGCTCAGAGATAAAAAAGTATAGAAAAACAGGTTTCCAAAGGGGACAATGCAATTAAAGCCTTCCCCTTGAGGGGAAGGTGCCGAGCAGAGTTCGCAAAAATGCGAACTCGACGAGGCGGATGAGGTGGAAAATCCGAGTATATATTGCCGTGATTGTATCCTTTTGTAAAATGCAAAAAACTATTATGATTTATTTAAAGCTCCTTTCCGAACGGGAAGGAGCTTTTTGCTGTTCTTACAGAACAAAGTGTGCTAAAATGAAAAAACAGAATATTAAATCATTTAAGGATTGTTTAATAATTGCCGTGCTAAACTCATGACAGTTCCGAGGGGGACGCCCTGAGGGCACTTTCAGAGAAAGGACAGAAAAGCCTTATGTATCTTAGAATACTGAAAAAAGACCTTAAGCGAAATAAGGTAATGAACATCATACTGCTTGTATTCATAACCCTGTCGGCGGTGTTTGTATCGAGCAGTGCAAACAACATTCTGACCATAATCAATGCGCAGGACGATTTCTTTGAAATGGCAGGCATGAGCGACTACGTTGTAATGACAAAGGGAACGGAGGCAGAAGAGCTCGACAGTGTGATCGGTTCTATAGAGCTTGCCGATTCCCATCACACCGAGCCGCTTGTTTATCTGAGTGCGGACGATGCGTTATTAAACGGCGAAGAGATAGAAAATGCACCGACACTGACTCTTTTCGCTTTCGAGGAAGCGTCCCTTTCTTATTTCACAGAGGACGACATGCTTATTGAGTCGATAGAAAGCGGCAAGATATATCTGCCTGTCAAATTAAGAAACAAGAACGATATCAAAGTCGGCGATACCATTATGGTAACCCTCGGAGAAACAAAAAAAGAATTTACTGTTGAAGCTTTTATCAAGGACGCACTTTTAGGTTCTCCCAATGTAGGATCAACAAGATGCATAATATCATACGAGGATTTCAAAGAGATTTATTCAGAGCCTCTTGTAAAGGAACAGCAGCGTGCAGGAGCACTCTGCTCAATAGAGACAAAAGACACAAAGAAATTTGCAAAAGAGCTTATGGATACAGGACTGAGCACAGTTCTGATGGCAGACTCCGACCTGATGCAGTCGATGTATGTTCTTGACATGGCAGTTGCAGGAGTATTTCTTGTAGTCAGCATCTGCCTTGTGCTCATAGCGATAGTTGTGCTTCGCTTCACCATCAACTTCACACTCTCTCAGGAATTCCGTGAGATCGGCGTAATGAAGGCAGTGGGCATATCAGACAGAAAGATAAGAGGTCTGTATCTCGTAAAATACTTTGCGATTTCTGTAGTCGGCGCTGTGCTGGGACTTGCAGCAGGTATTCCCTTCGGCAATATGCTGCTTGAAAAAGCTTCTCAGATAATGATAATAAACGGCAGCAGACTTTATTTTGTAAATGTCATCTGTGTTGCACTGGTGGTTTTCGTAGTAATGATATTCTGCTGGGGCGGCACAAAGAGAGTAAAGAAGCTTTCACCTGTAGCGGCTGTCCGTGACGGCTCAGAGGGTGAGAGATTCTCAAAAAGAAGTCCCCTGTCCCTTGCAAAGGGACGAATGAGACCTGTGTCCTTCCTGTCGCTCAATGATATTCTGAGCAACGCAAAACGCTATATCACTATGATAATAGCCTTTACACTGTGCCTTGTTATGACAATAGTTGTCATCAACACAATAAACACCCTGAAAAGTGATAAGCTGGTAGCCTATTTCGGAACTGCCGAAAGCGATGTTTATCTGGTTGACACAACATATGTTGACTATTTCGAGGAAAAGGGCAGAGACAATTTCAGACGAGACCTGAAGGAAATAGAAAAGACCCTTGAAGAAGAAGGAATGCCTTGTTATGCCTTCGGCGAGATATTCATGTTCAGCACCCTTGATGCAGGAGAAAATTCTTATGCAGGAATGATTTTCCAGGGAACAGGTGTAAAGGCTTCGGATTATGTTTATTCCGAAGGCTCAGCACCGCAGAATCCTGATGAGGTGGCAATAACCACAAAGGTGGCAGAGGCCCTTGACGTAACGATAGGGGATACCTTTACCTACACCGACATGGACAAAAAGCGTGAAGTTCTGGTTGTGGGAATATTCCAGTCCATGATGAACATGGGCAACGGTGTAAGACTTCATGAAGATGCCGAGATAAACTACTCTCAGGCAGCAGGCTTCAATGCCTATCAGATAACCTTCTGTGATAACCCCGACGAAAAAGAGCTTGAGAGACGCAAGGAGCGCCTGGCGGAGCTTTATCCGGAATCCAGGGTTATGAATGGCGGAGAATATGCAAACTATTTCACAGGCTCTGCTGAAATGGTCGAATCCATCCGCAATCTGCTCACACCGATTATGATAATTATCTGCATGATGATCGCCATGCTCATGGAGCGTTCCTTCATCGCCAAGGAAAAGGGACAGATCGCAATGCTGAGAGCAGCAGGCTTTACAAAGGGCTTCACAGTCCGCTGGCATGTTCTGAGAATGGGCATAGTGCTGATAATATCCGCCGTTCTCGGCATAGCACTTTCCACCCCTGCAACCCAGCTTCTTATCACCCCGATATTTAAAATGATGGGTGCAGATTTTATAAAATACGACATAGTACCTCTTGAGGCTTATGTGATATATCCCCTTATGCTCATAGGAGCAACACTCATTGCGGTATTCATTGCCGCACAGAGCACGAAGAAGATAACCGCCTCCCAGACCTCCAGTATTGAATAAAGAAAGGATAAACCTGTTATGAATAAAATTCTCGAAGTAAAGGATCTCTGCAAGACCTATGTACTCAACAAGCGTCAGAACAATGTACTCAAGAACGTAAACTTTTCTGTCAGCGAGGGCGAAATGGTAGCTGTCATGGGTCCCTCGGGCTCCGGTAAATCCACACTGCTCTATGCGGTGTCGGGCATGGATAAGCTCACCGCAGGAGATGTGCTTTTTGACGGTAAGAGCATTGCCGCAATGAACGATAAGGAGCTTTCCGCTCTCAGACTTGACCACATGGGCTTTATCTTCCAGCAGATGTACATGCTCAAGAATCTCAATATTCTCGATAATATTCTCCTGCCTTCCTGCCAGTCAAAGAAGATAAATGAAAGCAGAAAGGAAAAAGCCGAGCGCGGACGCGAGCTTATGAGAAAGCAGGGCATAATCGAAACTGCCGACAATGGCATAGACGAAGTATCAGGCGGTCAGCTCCAGCGCGCCTGCCTGTGCAGAAGCCTTATCAATAAGCCGAAGATGATCTTTGCCGACGAGCCCACAGGCGCACTCAACCGCTCAGCATCGGACGAAGTAATGGATATGCTGGGCGCTGTAAACCGCGAGGGTACAACCGTAATGCTGGTAACCCACGATACAAAGGTCGCCGCTCGCTGCACGAGGGTAATGTACATCGTTGACGGAAACATAAAGGGCGAGTATAATCTTGATATGTACGACGGCGTATCGCCGCTTCGTGACAGAGAGCGTGCAATTTCAAACTGGCTGATGGAAATGGGATGGTAAAGAGAGGCGGAATGGCAGAATGCTGAAAAACTACAGAATGGGCTTTGATGTGTGGGGACTGATGCTTTTCCTTGCAGTCATGATACCGAACATCATATGGTTTGCAATTCCTGCGCCGAATGATGTACTCAGAACCCAGTCGTTAACTCCCGTAATTGACATGATTGCATCGGTGTGTCAGGTGCTAATGGTGTTTTCACTCTGCGCGTTTATAAACACAAAGCGGAAAAAGCTTGCGCTGACCCCTGTAATCGGTGCATCAGCAGCCTGCGTGATTCTTTACTATGTCTGCTGGGTGCTGTACTACACTGGAATTACCGCAGTCTCCGTAATTCTCGGCATGACCGTACTGCCATGCCTTGCATTTCTGCTTTTTGCCATAGACCGCAAAAATGCAATAGCACTTGTTCCTGCGGCTATATTCTCCGTCTGCCATATAATATTTGCACTTGTTAATTTTATAATCTGATTATCACAGCAGAGGCGGTTTTTTACCGTCTCTGCAAAACCCATATAAAAGGGGATAATGCTATGACCGATATACTTGTAGTTGAGGACAATACAGAAATATCCGCTCTGCTCTGCGATTTTCTTCGGGCGGAGGGGTACACCGTAAGCCATGCCGACAGCGGCGAAAAGGCACTTTCCATATTCGAAAAATACGGTGCAAAGCTCGTAATTCTTGATGTAATGCTGCCTGGCATCGACGGCTTTGCAGTGTGCAGAAAGATAAGGGAAAAGGAAAACACGCCCATATTCATAGTCAGTGCCAGAATAACCAAGGAAGACAAGCTCAACGGGCTGATTCTCGGCGCAGATGACTACATAGAAAAGCCCTTTGATATCGACATCATGATAGCCAAAATCAAGGGCATCTTCCGCAGAAGATTCGAGCAGGACAGCCTTACCTGCGGCGATATCACCCTTGACAGAGTGCGCCGCGTTGTCAGATGCGGGGACAAAGAACTCAAAATGACCGCCAAGGAAGTGGACCTTCTTGAGCTGTTCATGGAAAACAGAGGAACGACCCTTTCAAAGGATATGCTGTTTTCGAGAATATGGGGCTTTGACAGTGATTCCGAGCCTCAGACTCTCACGGTCCATATAAAGTGGCTGAGAGAAAAGATCGAAGCAGACCCTAAAAATCCGAAGCACATTCTTACCGTCTGGGGCACAGGCTACAGATTTGAGGAGTGAAAACATGAAAGCCTTCAACCGATTGCTTATAACAGTAATTCTGCTTGCAACACTGATTTTTGCAGGAGTCAATCTGTGGATGGGCTCATCGGCGCAGTCAGAGGGCAGACAGCACAGAGTAGACGCCGCCCGAGCGGCAGCAGTGATAGAAAAAGAGGGCATGGAAGCCCTTTTGCTGTCTGATTATCCCACACTGACGGCCGTTTTTCTCATTGAGGGGAATGAGGGCATAACAGGAGGCAGCAGCGATTATCTTATCAGGGAGATAAACGGCAGATATTACCGTTTTGATTATTCCGAGTCAAAGGGCATGGAAAAGAATATAATAACAACGGTAAACCTGTCTCTTGGCGTAATGGCTGCAATTGTGATTGCAGTACTTCTGTACCTGCGCCGCCGTGTGGTAAAGCCCTTTCTGACCCTTCGCGAAATGCCCTACGAGCTGTCAAAGGGCAATCTTACAATGCCACTGAAGGAAAACCGCCAGCGTTATTTCGGCAGATTCATATGGGGCATGGACATGCTCAGAGAGAAGCTCGAACAGAATAAGGAAACAGAGATGAGCCTGCAGGCAGAGCGCAAAAAGCTGATTCTCTCCCTGTCTCACGACATCAAGATTCCCCTTTCCGCAATCAAGCTTTATTCAAAGGCGCTTTCAAAGGGTCTTTATGAGGACACGGAAAAGCAGGCAGAAATAGCAGAGAGCATAAACGAAAAGGCAGATGAGATAGAGGGTTATGTCTCGGGCATAGTGAAAGCATCAAAGGAGGATTTCCTGTCGATAGAAGTGCAAGACGGCGAATTTTACCTTTCCGAAATGCTCGGCGGAGTGACCGATTTCTATAAGGACAAGCTGCGCCTGTTAAAGACGGAATTTTCCGTTTCCGACTACAGCAACTGCCTGATTCGCGGCGACTGTGACCGAGGGACAGAGGTGCTCCAGAATATAATGGAGAATGCCATAAAATACGGTGACGGCAAAAGAATATCAATAGACGTAACCGAAGAAGAGGGCTGCCGCCTTGTGACCGTTACAAACTGGGGCTGTACACTGCCCGAAAGCGAACTGCCTCATATGTTCGACAGCTTCTGGCGAGGCACCAATGCCGCAGACAAAAACGGCAGCGGATTAGGTCTATATATCTGCCGATGCATTATGAACAAGATGCACGGCGAGGTCTTCGCACAGATAAAGGACGGCGCAATGAGCGTCACCGCAGTTTTTTCTCCTGTGTGATAATTTTATGTTGGAAAAACGGACAAAAGTGGTAAGATAAAAACAGGGAAGGTGATAAAATGAAAAAAATAATAAGTATGCTTCTGGCATTGACCCTGCTTCTGTGCTGTGCAGCCTGTGCATCAGAGAAAAAGGATGACGAATCGGTTCAGACAATGACAGAAAGCAAGACGGAAAAAACAGAAACCGAGCTTGATTTCCTGCCCCTTGATTTTTATTTCTCCAGCGGTGCAGGCGGCTGGGGTACAGAGCTTACCCTGAACCCCGACGGCACATTCACAGGCAAATATCATGATTCTGAAATGGGTTCAACAGGCGAAGATTACCCGAATGGAAGCTACTACATCTGTGAATTCAGCGGCAGCTTTGAGAACATCACAAAGGTTGATGAGTACAGCTATGAAATGACCATCGGCAAGGTTACCGTAAAGGACGAGATGGGCAAGGAATGGATAGAAGACGGTGTGAAATATATAGCATCATATCCTTACGGACTTGAAGACAGCGAGACCTTCATGCTTTTTAAACCCGACACTCCCATCTATGATTTTTCCGAGGAATTCCTTAGCTGGTGGCCCGGCAGATATGAAGAAGTAAGAGGCGAAACCCTCGGTTACTACAGCATAATGAATGTGGAGCAGGTTTACGGCTTCTTCACCTTTGAATAAAATTACGACGGCACTGAATCAGTGCCGTCGTTTTGCGTTTGCAGTCATGAGTTATTGCAGAAACGTGGAGAGTGTGGTAAAATTAATTTTATGAATGAAAGGGTGGGAGAATGAATCTTTGGCAGAAATTTGAGACCGAGCGAGGTTTAAAAGCAGACAACAAAGGAATATTCTTTCACTACGAAAAGGGTATTGATGATGATTTGCGAAAAGCCTGCATTTTATTTGCAAAATGGCTGAGAAGAAGGTATATATTTCCCGTCCGTCTCAACGTATATATAAAAAACTGTGAAAAAGTCAGATTATTAAATGGCATAATGGCATATGGCAGCTTCAGATGGTTTGAAAAAAGAACGCCATATATCAGAATACCTTCAAAAATTGAGTCTGATTTGCTGAATGAATTTTCAAAAGAAGAAATATATGAGCAAATATTAAGCTCACTTGTTCATGAGCTGACTCATTATTTTCAGTGGGTGATCGATTTAGAGCAAAGTGATGCGGCATCTGAGCGTCAGGCTAATTATTACAGATATAGAATTATAGAAAAGTATTATCAGGAGGCATAGCATGGCAGTACAGTTTCGTATGCGTTTTCCCGAGGGACGGGCAAAGGCGCTGACCTTAAGCTATGACGACGGAGTGGAGCAGGATATCCGTCTCATTGAAATAATGAAAAAGAACGGCATCAAAGGCACGTTCAATATAAATGCAGGACTCTATGCACCCGAAGGACATAGATGGCCCGAGGGTCAGATACACCGTCGAATGAGCCTTACAGAAAGTCAGAAAGTATACGGGCATGAGGGAGTGGAGGTTGCGATTCACGGCACAGACCACCCGTTCTGGGACTCTCTGCCGACAAGCGAAGCAATGTATGATATAATAAACGACCGCCGAATGCTTGAACAGCAGTATGAAACCATTATAAAAGGCGGAGCGTACCCCTACGGAGCGTATTCCGACGATGTAGTGGAGATTCTGCGTCTTGCAGGAATAAAATACTGCCGCACCGTTGAATCAAGCCATAGCTTTGAAATGCCCCGTGACTGGCTGCGACTCAAGCCCACCTGCCATCACAACGACGAAAAGCTATCCGATCTTACAGACATATTCATGAATAAAGAAGCAGACCGTGAGCCCATGCTGTTCTATCTCTGGGGACATTCTTATGAGTTTGAACGTGATGACAACTGGTATGTTATAGAAAATGCTCTGGAAAAGCTTGGCGGACACAATGATATCTGGTATGCAACAAATATGGAAATCTATGACTATACCCACGCATTTTCCGAGCTTGTATTCTCGGCAGATGCAAGCGTCGTATGCAATCCCACAGCAACAGACCTCTGGGGCTTTGACGGAAAAAACACCGTGAAGATCCCTGCCGGACAGACAGTCAAATTTTAAGGAGACTACCATGAAATACGATTTTACATCTATCCTTGACCGCAGAGGCAAGGATGCAATAGCAATAGACGCAATAGGCAAGCCCTCCTTCGGCATCGGAGCGCCAAAAGAAGGCTTTGATTCAATCCCAATGTGGGTTGCGGACATGAACTTCCCAGTTCTGCCAGCCATAACCGATGCTATGATCGAGCGTGCAAAGCACCCTGCTTTCGGCTATTTTGAGACGACAGATGCATATTTTGACTCAATAATCCGTTGGCAGAAAACACGCAACGGTGTAACCGAGCTTACAAAGGAAAACATAGGCTACGAAAACGGAGTCCTTGGCGGAGTTGTGTCAGCCCTCAATGTAATGTGTTCAAGAGGGGATAAGGTGCTTATCCATTCTCCCACATACATAGGCTTTACTCACAGCCTTGAAAACAACGGCTATGATATAATCCATTCGCCTCTTGTAAAGAACGAAAACGGAACATGGCGCATGGATTTTGAGGACATGGAAAAGAAGCTTTCCGAGCACAAGATACACGCCGCCATATTTTGTTCACCCCACAATCCCACAGGCAGAGTCTGGGAGAAATGGGAAATTGAAAAGGCAATGGAGATTTACAAAAAGCACGATGTTTCCGTTGTGTCTGACGAAATCTGGAGCGATATCATTCTTACGGGAAATAAGCATATACCGACTCAGTCCGTCAGTGAGGACGCAAAAATGCGTACCGTTGCCCTCTATGCACCGTCAAAAACCTTTAATCTTGCAGGTCTGGTGGGAAGTTATCATATTATCTACAATAAAGCACTGAAAGACCGCCACGACAAGGAAAGCTCTCTTTCACACTACAACTCCATGAACGTAATGTCCATGCACGCTCTTATAGGCGCATACAGTGACGAGGGATATATATGGGTTTCGGAGCTGTGTGAGACTATAACAGGCAATGTAGATTATGCCGTTAACTACATAAATGAGCACTTTGGAGGTGTAGAAGTAAGCCGCCCGCAGGGTACATATATGCTGTTCCTCGACTGCGAAAAATGGTGCACCTCACATGGTAAAACAATAGACGACCTGCTGAAAGCCGGCTGGGACGTAGGCGTCCACTGGCAGGACGGCAGACCCTTCCACGGCAAAAGCCATATCCGAGTAAACCTCGCCCTGCCTCTCTCAAGGGTAAAAGAAGCCTTTGACAGACTCAGTAAATACGTTTTCAATGGATAAATAAGGCCCCCTCTGACGAGGGGGCTGGCTGCGAAGCAGACTGGGGGAGAGAGAAAACGAAAAGAGAGAACAGATCTAAATTACCACCGAGTCATATTCCGCTCAAACTTCTCGGAATAAGCCGCTTTCAGCTCATCGGATGATACATTAAATTTGAATCTATACTTTGCAAAGGCGAACTTCTCCGTCAATAAACACTCCATCACCGTCGTTTATACGGATTACATTAACATTATGTTCTTTTTCGTAAATACAGCACTTTTCTTCAAACCGCTCAAATCTTGTAAGAAACTTACTATAGTGCGGCAGCACCTGAACGCTTGTTAAAGAGAGCGCGCTCAGATCCGTTATTTCCAGAAAATTCATTTCGGGAGAATAACAGTTCACCAATTCAAGTGTAGGAGAAAAAACAAATGCAGCAGCGCTCCAGCCAATCAGAATTTTGTCAGCAGCAATATCTCTTAATATTTCCACAGCGTTGTTTTTTCGAATTGAGTGCAGCAAATAATAAGGATTCCCTCCGATAAATTCAACAACATCATAATTCAGCAACAAATCAGCAGATTGCTTATCCAAATCGAAAATATCAACATGAAGATTCAGGGTCTCCAATTCCGAAACGCATCTGGGAACGTGATAATTGTTTTCCTTGTATTCATTGTCTGCGGTCACAACCAATGCAGCTGTTTTACAAGCAGCTGTTTTGCTGCGGATATGTGCCAGCAGTGCATCGCTTGATAATCCGTTTGAGCATAAAACAAGCACCTTAATCACCTCATTCAAGCATATAATTGAATTATATCTCGGTAAAAAGCTAAAATCAATATTAAACAATAACCCTCAGACATTCCTGCCTGAGGGTTAAATGTATGGAAAGCGGAGCATTGATAAATCAATGCTCAAAACTTTTATTATCCCAGAATCTTCAGTGCGCCTGTGGGACAGAGATCAGCACATTTGTGACAATCCTTGCATCTTGCTGCTGCATCGCCCTCAAATTCGGGCTTGATGACTGTCGCAAAGCCTCTGTCTACAAGACCAAGCAGACCTGCACCGACTTCTTCACGGCAGGTACGCACACAGAGATTGCAAAGTATGCATTTACCCTGATCACGCTCTATGGAAACAAGCTTCTGTTCCTTGAAGTACTTGTGCTTTGCACCTGCAAAGCGGTCGGGATTGATGGGTTCAAGGTTAGCATAGCGGATAAGCTTGCAGTCTGCGAAATCGTGACAGCCGCACTCTAAGCACCTTGCAGCCTCTTTTCTTGCCTGCTCTTCTGTAAATCCGTTTATGACAGATTCAAAATTGCCTCGTCTGTAAGAAGGCTCTTTTACAGACATAACCGCTCTCGGAGCCTTTTCTCTGTCTGAAAGCATCTCGGCGGTAACATTGCGCTTTGAATAATAAGGCTCGGGGAATACCATAGGCTTGCCGTTTAAGTAAGCATCAATAGCCATAGCGGCTCTGTCACCTTCGGCGATAGCATCAATAGCAATGGAAGCGCCACGGTTTGTGGCATCACCTGCGGCAAATACACCCTCAAGATTTGTCACGCAGTTGTTCTCATTGGCGGTAACAGTACCTCTGCGGGAAAGCTCAATATCGGTAAGTCCCGCAGGATCACACTTTTGACCGATAGCGGAGATAAGAGTATCGATAGGTAATACCTCAAACTTGCCCTCAACGGGAACAGGAGAACGTCTGCCTGAAGCATCGGGCTCGCCAAGCTCCATAATCTGAAGCTTAACTGCAGTAACCTTTCCGTTCTCACCGATAATCTCAGCAGGATTAGTCAGGAACTTGAACTGTACGCCTTCTTCAATGGCTTCTTCAATTTCAATATCCTCCGCAGGAGCCTCAGCTCTTGTTCTGCGGTAGATAACATATACATTTTCAGCACCGCATCTCACAGCGGTACGGCAAGCGTCCATAGCGGTGTTGCCGCCGCCGACAACAGCAACATTCTTGCCGATGTTGGGAATAACACCCATGTTGACCTCTCTGAGGAAGTCAATACCGCCCAATACGCCATCAAGGTCTTCGCCTTCACAGCCAACAGTACTGCTTTTCCATGCGCCAACAGCAATTAAAACCGCATTGAATTCTTTTCTAAGCTCCTCAAGAGTGATATCACAACCCAGCTTAACGCCGTTTTTCATCTCAACGCCGATAGAAGCGATAGCCGCAACTTCCTGAGCCAGCACAGCCTTGGGAAGACGGTATTCGGGAATACCGTAGCGAAGCATACCGCCCATTTCGGGCATGGCATCGTAAATTGTAACAGCGTGACCTGCAAGGCGCAGATAGTAAGCAGCGCTCAGTCCTGCAGGACCACCGCCGATGATTGCGACCTTCTTGCCTGTGTCAGCCTTGGGTGAAGCCTTGTAAGGTTCATCGGATGCAAGGTCATTGTCAGCTGCAAAAGCTTTAAGAAAAGCGATAGAAATAGGCTCTTCCACAAGTGCTCTGCGGCAGTTTGCCTCACAGGGGTGAGGACAGACACGGCCTATAGAAGCAGGAATGGGAATTTTCTCTTTTATTATTCTGACAGCTTCTTTGTCATTGCCCTCTGCAATGGCCTTCAGATAACCCTGTACATCTGTACGAGCAGGGCAGTTAAGGGAACAAGGTCCCTTGCAGTCACCCTCGTGATCGCTCATGATAAGCTCAAGAGCAACGTTTCTCGCACTCTTTGCTCTTGCCCCCTCAGTATTGATGACCATACCGTCAGAAGCAACTGTCGAGCAGGCACGAAGAAGCTTGGGGCTTCCCTCAGCCTCAACAAGACAGAGTCCGCAGGCACCATAAAGCTTTAAGTTGGGACTGTAGCAGAGATTGGGTATTTCAATTCCGTTTTTAGCGGCGATATTTAATATGGTGTCGCCTTTATTGCCGGTCATTTCAATGCCGTTTATTGTAATTTTGATCTGTTCCATTTTAAACTCGCCTCCTTAATCCATATAGATTGCATCGAACTTGCAAGCCTTGCGGCACTGGTCACAGCGTATGCAAAGACTGGGGTCGATAACGTGGGGATTTTTGACAGTGCCGCTGATAGCTTTGGCAGGGCAGTTGCGTGCGCAAAGGGTACAGCCCTTGCATTTATCGGCGTCAATGTAGTATGTGCGAAGTGCGGGACATTCTTTGGTTGGGCACTTCTTGTCAACTATGTGAGCAATATATTCGTCTCTAAAATAACGGATAGTGGTAAGTACAGGGTTTGGAGCAGTCTGACCGAGACCGCAGAGCGCTCCATCCTTTACAGCGTTGCAAAGCTCTTCAAGCAGCTCGATATCGCCTTCTTTGCCTTCGCCCTCAACGATTCTGGTGAGAATCTCCTGCATACGTTTTGTTCCGATTCTGCAGTGAGTACACTTTCCGCAGGATTCAAGAGCGGTGAAATCAAGGAAGAACTTAGCCATACCAACCATGCAGGTGCTCTCGTCCATGACGACCATGCCGCCTGAACCCATGATAGCGCCTGTTGCGCCCAGGGCCTTGTAGTCGATAACAGTATCAAGAAGCTCTGAAGGAATACATCCACCTGAAGGACCGCCCATCTGAACCGCCTTGAATTCCTTATTGTCACGGATACCGCCGCCGATGCCGTAGATAACATCACGGAGAGTCTTACCCATGGGGATTTCAACAAGACCGCCCTTGTGAATCTTACCTGTCAGTGCAAAGACCTTTGTACCCTTGCTGTTTTCAGTACCCATAGCGGCAAAAGCAGCACCGCCGTTATTGATTATCCAGGAAACATTTGCAAAGGTCTCAACGTTGTTGATGTTGGAAGGTGCGTTCATATAACCCTTCTGAGCAGGGAAGGGAGGCTTGAGACGGGGCATACCGCGCTTACCCTCAAGGGACTCAATAAGAGCAGTCTCCTCGCCGCAAACAAATGCACCTGCACCTGCCTTGATTCTCATATCGCAGGAGAATGAAGTGCCGAGAATATTTTTACCGAGGAGATTTGCTTCTCTTGCCTGTCTGATAGCCTCTTCAAGATGAACGATAGCCAGCGGATACTCAGCACGGACATAAACGATCATCTCGCAAGCACCGATAGCATAAGCGCCGATGAGCATACCTTCGATAAGAGTGTGGGGGTCAGATTCGATAACAGCTCTGTCCATGAATGCACCGGGGTCACCTTCGTCGGCGTTGCAGATAAGATACTTATTTTCACCTGCGCTCTGACGGGCGGCATTCCATTTAAACCATGTGGGGAAGCCCGCGCCGCCTCGACCTGCCAGACCCGATACCTTTATTTCTTCAATAACCTCTTCGGGGGTCATTGAAGTGAGTACTTTCTTTAATGCTTCGTAGCCGTCTGCATTGCAGTAATCTTCAAGGGAAGTGGGGTCAATAAGACCGCAGTGACGCAGTGCGATTCTCGTCTGCTTTGTTAAAAACTCCTCATCCTCAGCAGAGATTGCGAGCTTTTCGACATATGAAAGATCGCCTGTTCTTGCAGTCTTGATAATAGCCTCAGCATCATCAGGCGAAACTTTAACAAGTCTCTTTATAAGATTTTTATCATCATAAAGGTCAACAATAGGCTCTAAGAAGCACATACCGATACAGCCTGTGCTGCCGAGAGTAAAGCTTTCATTATCATTCATCAAAGCTTCAATGGCACTGCGAACTTTTGAAGCACCCGCAGCAACACCGCAGGAGCCTTCACCGATAACTATTCTCATTATGCCTGTGCCTCCTTTGCCTGAATGTCCTTGATAATGGCAATAGCACTCTCGGGAGTGAGATTACCGTATGCTTCACCGTTTATCATGATAACGGGAGCAAGGGAACAGCAGCCGAGACAGGCAACGTTTTCAAGGGTAAAAAGCCCGTCTGCGGTTGTTTCGCCGTTCTCGATTTCAAGATACTTTGCAACAGCTTCACCGACACGCTTACTGCCGTTGACATGGCAGGCGGTGCCCTGACAAGCCATGATAAGATACTTGCCTATGGGAGAAAGACGGAACTGAGAATAGAAGGTGGCAACACCGACAACCTCAGCAGGAGTTACGCCGATACGCTCTGCGATATGATACATAACGTCCTTGGGCAGATAGCCATAAATATCCTGAGCCTTCTGCAGAATGGCAATAAGACTGCCTGGTGTATCAGCATAGGAAATGAGAGTGTCCTCAAGCAGAGAAAAATCGCTCTGAGGACCTTTGTTCTGACAGCACATATTCAATGCCTCCGATCAGCAATTACTTTTTATGCGGTATTTAATAATTATATATCGTAACTTAGAAAAAATCAACGTTTTAAGCATTACAGCCGACCATTTCCAACGAAACGGTCGGCTGTAAAATTACTTCTTTATTTCATATCCAAGCTTGGTTATAAGCTTGAGAGTTTCAAGAGAAATGTTGCGGTCGTAGACCTTTTCGCTTTCGGGAAGCTCCTCATAGGGGATAAGGCAGGGGTGGTGCATTAATTCATCGTTTCTCTCAGGACCGTAAGTCCAGCCCTGCTTGATTCTTGTGGCAGCCCAAACCTCGTGAGTATTCTTTGCCATGTATTCAACAAGGTCGTTGAGGCTTTCGGGGAGAGATACATCAGAAGTATCTATTGGAGCAGGCTTATAGTTTTCGTACATAATAAATTCCTCCTTTAGAACGGCAGAGCAGCTTCGTTGCCTGCGGTCAGAAGAGTCCATTCACCAATTTCTTCAACTGCGGCACGAGCGGCATCCTTAAATATCTTGCGAACTGCTTCATCGGAATCGGAAGCAGCAAGTGTACTGTCAATGCAAGCGGTGAGCTTCTGATATTTTACCGCCATCCATTTATAACGCAGAGCGTTTTCGGAATACATCTGACTCTCGTGGAAAATAAGAAAACAACCTATAACGGCAGGTATGATACCTGCAAGAAAAACGAACAGTGCTTCCCAGAAGTTATAGCGAGCGCTCATATCAAACTGATCGTTGAAAAGCGCCTGCCAGCTTTCGGGCACGGTCAGACCGGAATTGATAAAGAACATGATTGCAGCGGTTATAGTAACTCCGAGTGTTGTAACAACTGCAAAAACAGAAGCAAAGCTTTTGAAAATAGAAAGATTTCGTGCTTTTTTGAAGTATTCACTGCCTCGTCCTCTGTCATAATCCATCTGAGCCTTGTCAGAAGAGGGGTTATAAACCTTTGCGTTGCTGTGTCCGTCAAGGAGATTGTCGGCGGATCCTATCCATTTTCTGCGTATGACATCAAGTGAAATCGGCTTTTGTGCAGAGGGTTCATAATAACCTTCTGCGGTATCGATAATGTCCCAGCCGCGGCATATATACTTTGCCCATTCAAGTTCCAGCTGCTGACGCTCGCTGAGCATATCAGCAACATCAGAATCATAAATGCCCGCGGCATTGAGATATGTCTTTACTCTCAGCATTTCAGAGAGTAGACGGAGATTCAAGTGGACACTGTGATAATTCTTATGCTGACTTATAATAAAGATCACAAGTGCGGCGATAATTGTAAGAGCTGAAACAGTGCCGCCGATAATTCCCAGAAGAGAACGTGCTGAGGCAAGATCCGAGAATATTCCGTAGGCAGCGAGTCCTATTGCGGCAAGAAATGCAACTGAAGTTGTCTGCTTTTTCTTGGCATTCTGGAAAGTAGTCGCAATAGTATCAAGGCGCAGATGACGGAGATTTGAGACATCCGCACATAGGCTTTTGCCGTGGGTGTCATCAGTGAGCAGATCAAATTCGTCTGAGGGTTTGCGAGTGCTGCCTTTTTTGATAGAGCGGTTTATATAGCCGAACATACTTAGATTCAGCTCATGACGTTCTTTCTTGGATTTTTCGAGGGCTTTGTTGTATTTCTCTTTATTTCCGGCTGCTATCAAGTCTTTTGAATACTTTTCACGAAGCTTTTTCTTTGCATCTATATAGTTCTTTTTATCTTTCTTTAGAAGCCTTATGATAGTGGCTTTTTCTTTTTTTGAAAGGACTCTGTTTGCACTCTCGGCAATAAGCTTTTTGTCGGATATACTGTTGTATTGAGCATCAAGAGCTTTTCTGTCAGCTTTATATTGCTGCTTGAGCGTCCTTTTCTCTTTGCGTACAATTTCTTTTATCGAGCCGTTTGCGAGAGTTGCCGCAGTCTGTCCCATAATGATCTTCTGTCGGCTGTCACGATCATAGATAATCTGAGCATCTCTGAGTGTGTACCAGTTGTCGCCGGACTCAAGTATATAGGGCAGAAGAAGTCTGTTTTTCCAGTAAAAGGAAGTGGGTGCGTCGCCGGGGAGAACAACATGGTAAACAGCATGTGAATCTCCTATTACCGTGCGCTGAGGATCGGGACTGGTGCGGTCATATTCGAGCAGAGTTTTTCTTACTGCAGTGCCTGCGCGGCTGTGTTTGTCCAAGCCTTTCCAGAAGGAAAGAAGCATGAAGTTTTTGGACGTTATGTAATCTACAGCAGGGCAGGGAATACTGATGTTTTTGTATCCCGACTGAGGATTATTGATTGTGATAATCTCAAAGCCGTAGTTTTTAAATGCATATTCTGAAGCGCAATGCTCGATATTGTTGGCAAGCTCTGAAATTATGTAAACAGGAGTTTCTCTTTTGCTGTTTTCACACTTTTCACATGGAATGCCGAGGTGCTTTGTGATATAAGCGGCAAATTCATCAATACTCTTATGAATTTCCCTGACATCTGTATCTGCGCAGGTGTCCGATACAAGACCGATAATAAGAGGAGCCTTATAAATCGGCACCGCCTTATCGCTATGATACTTTTTGAAATATTGGCGCTCAATACCATCCCAGTATGATTTGTCGATATTTTCAATTTTATATCCGTTTTTTAAGATGAATTTAATCGTCTGTTCCACAGAATTGATGTCATACAGCTTTTCAGCAGGATTCATGGCATCATAGGGCTTGAGGAAAGTATTTTTGCCTTTGACGGTATCGTTAGACTTGCCAAAAGACTTGCCCTCTGCCATTCGTCCCTCTGCCCAGACCTCATGGGCGTTTTGGGCGAGGTCGTCTATAAGATCATTAAGCTCATTGGGAAATCTGACTTTTGAGGTGTCCATAGGTGCAGGAGTATAATCGTTTTTTCTGTCCAATTGTTATCCCTCCAATACTATACTGTAAAATCAGTATAGCAAATGCATAGTCAATAATCAAGTAAAAGTAAGATTAAATTGCATGGTACGAATTCTGTTATGAATTGTTGACTGGAACGGAAAATTAAGGTAAAATATCAAAATTACAGAACGCAAAAGGACTGTTGTAAAAATGAAATTCGAGAACCTGACACTTGACGAAGAACGTGCATTGTATGCGGTGCAGAATGCTGACGTCATAAATTGTCGTTTTGACGGACCTGCTGACGGTGAATCTGCGCTGAAAGAATGCCGCAATGTGCATCTTCGCGATTGCAGTATGAATCTTCGCTATCCTCTTTGGCATGTAACCGGTGCGGTTATTGAGAACTGCAAAATGACCGAAAATTGCCGTGCTGCACTTTGGTACGATGAAGATGTGACCGTAAGAAACAGCATTTTGGGCGGAATAAAGGCACTCAGAGAGTGTAAAGGCGTTGTGCTTGATAACTGCAAAGCCGTATCTCCTGAGTTTGGGTGGTTCTGCAATAATGTAAAACTCACCGATTGCTCACTTGAGGGAGAGTATCCATTTCTTAAAACGGTTGATCTTGAGCTTGAAAAAGTGCAGTTAAAGGGCAAATATTCCTTTCAGTATGTTGAGAATATGACGATCCGTGATTCTGTGCTCGATACAAAGGATGCTTTCTGGCACAGCAGGAATGTTACTGTGTACGACAGTGCCATTAAAGGTGAATACCTTGCATGGTATTCAGAGGATCTGCGCCTTGTAAGGTGCAGAATAATAGGAACACAGCCTCTGTGCTATGCAAAAGGCTTGGTGCTTGAGGACTGTGAAATGATTGATACCGACCTTTCTTTCGAAAGAAGTGAGGTACAGGCGACAGTCAGAGGAGATATAATAAGCGTAAAGAATCCCATCAGCGGATACATAAAGGCAGATTCCATAGGAGAAGTGATATTGGACGATACTCTTCCGCAGCCATCGACCTGCCTTATAGAAACAGCACTTTGCAAAGCATAAAAGAAGAGGACTGCAGACATTGCTTCTGCAGTCCTTTTCATTATGCTTTGTATACTATATTGCCGTCAATAATCGTATAAAGTACTTCGCAGGTGGTGGAGGTAATAGGATCACCGTCGGTAATAATAATATCTGCATCTTTTCCGATTTCGAGGGAGCCTACACGATCAGCAATTCCGATATGCCTTGCGGGATTTATGGTGATTGCCTGCAAAGCGGCAAAGGGATCCATGCCTGCTTTTACCGCAAGACCTGCACAGAGTGACAGGTATTCCTGAGGAATAACTGGGGAGTCGGTTATTATAGAAACCTGACAGCCTGCGTCAGAAAGCACCTTGGGAGTTTCCCATGATTTATTACGAAGCTCGAATTTTGAGGCGTTGGTAAGAGTGGGGCCAACGGCTATGGGATAATTATAGTCAGCAAGCTCATCGACGATGAGATGCCCCTCGGTGCAATGCTCGATAGTGAGTTTTACATCAAACTCCTTAGCGATCCTGATTGCGGTGAAAATATCATCCGCTCTGTGAGCGTGAGCCTTCAGAGGCATTTCCTTGTTGATAACGGGCTGAAGAGCTTCAAGCTTCATGTCAAAGGCAGGCCTTTTTGAAGCTTCTCCGTTTGCAGCTTCAACACGCGCTTTGTAGTCTTTTGCCTTCATGAGTATCTCGCGAAGCTTTGACGCGGTGCTCATTCTTGCAAAATTGTTCTTATCCTTGTAGCAGCGCTTGGGATTTTCACCGAAAGCACATTTCATGGCAACTTCGGTTTTTACCGTCATGTTGTCAACGCAATTGCCGACGGTTTTGATGGCAGTAAAGGTGCCGCCGAGAACATTGGCACTGCCGGGACCTGTACACACGCAGGTAACGCCGCCTCGAACAGCTTTCTTGAAGGTCTCGTCCTGAGGATAAATACTGTCTATGGCACGAAGCTGAGGAGAGAGGATATCGTTCATTTCGTTATAGTCAGCGCCCTCAAAGCCGATGCCGTAGTCGTGAAGACCCAGATGGCAGTGTGCTTCAACGAAACCGGGGTAAACACTGAGTCCGGATGCATCAACTGTCTGAGCATCAGTCTCGATGCCTTTACCTATTTCCTTTATCTTTCCGTCCTCAATCAGGATATCCCCGATATAGGGTTCTTTGTTTACCGCATCATGGATCAGACCGTTTTTTATAAGAATCATAATAATGACCTCCGTGAATTTCTTATATGTAATTATAGTGTCATTAAGTGTTGCTTGTCAACTGATTGCATTTTTTGCACATAATAAATTTTGCATATGTTAATTTTATTGCTGTTATTTACAAATATGAAATGATTTGATATAATAATTATATTGAACGAAATTATAAGGAGCGTCATTATGAGCCTTAAAATATTGGAGATAGATCCTTATCTGAAGCCGCATGAGAGTGACCTTCAGCTTAGAATGGACAATTATGAAAAGAAGCGAGTTCAGCTTCTCGGAAACAATAAAAACCTTGTTGACTTTGCAAACGGATATGAATACTTCGGTATTCACAAGACAAAGGACGGCTGGGTTTACCGTGAATGGGCACCGGGTGCAGAGAAGATGTATCTCACGGGAGATTTCAATAATTGGGATCTTTATGCCTGCCCCATGAAGGATCTCGGACGGGGTGTTTATGAAGTAAAGCTAAAGGGCAGCAAAGCGCTTAAAGCAGGGCAGAAGATACAGGCAGTCGTAATCCATAACGGTCAGACTCTCAGACGTATTCCTACCTATGCAACAAGAGTGGTTCAGGATGAAAACACCCATCTCTGGTGTGCTGAGGTTGATGATATACTTTTCGATGAATTCAAGTGGACGGACAAGAACTTCAAGCCTTGCAAAACACCGTATATCTATGAATGTCATATCGGCATGGCTCATGAGGGATACAGCGTCGGCACTTATGAGGCGTTTACCCGCGATATACTGCCGAAAATAAAGGATCTTGGCTATAATACCATTCAGATAATGGCAATAATGGAGCATCCTTATTACGGATCCTTTGGCTATCAGGTGTCGAATTTCTTTGCTGCATCATCCCGTTACGGAAAGGGAAGTGACCTGAAGAAGCTTATAGATACAGCTCACAGCATGGGAATTACGGTGCTTCTTGACGTAGTGCATTCTCATGCGGTAAAGAATACCAGCGAGGGACTCAATGAGTTTGACGGCACACAGTACCAGTTCTTCCATGACGGACCCAGAGGTCACCACAGTGCATGGGACACAAAGCTTTTCAATTACGGAAAGAATGAAGTCCTGCACTTCCTGCTTTCAAATCTCAAATACTGGATGGAGATATTCCATTTTGACGGCTTCCGTTTTGACGGTGTTACCTCGATGCTGTACCATGACCACGGACTTGGAAGTGCATTCTGCAATTACAGTATGTACTTTTCTCTCAATACTGACACAGAGGCAATAACATATCTGCAGCTTGCCAACGAGCTTATTCACACAATCAATCCCAATGCGCTGACGGTAGCCGAGGATATGTCGGGTATGCCGGGTATGTGCATAAAGATTCCCGACGGCGGTATCGGATTTGATTACAGGCTTTCCATGGGTGTTCCCGATCTGTGGATAAAGATGATAAAGGAATATACCGATGAAAACTGGGATATGAACAAGCTTTGGTACGAGCTTAACAGCCGCAGACCCGAGGAAAAGAACATCGGATATTCAGAATCTCACGATCAGGCTCTTGTCGGAGACAAGACGATCATGTTCCGCCTTTGCGATGCAGATATGTACACAGGAATGTGCAAAAACAGCAATAATGCTGTTATCGACAGAGGCATGGCGCTTCACAAGATGATACGCATTATAACGGCATCACTGGCAGGAGAGGGCTATCTCAACTTCATGGGCAACGAATTCGGTCACCCCGAGTGGATAGATTTCCCCCGTGAAGGAAATGGCTGGAGCTATCATTACTGCCGCAGACAGTGGAGCCTTGCTGATGATGACAATCTCAGATACGGACAGCTCCGCGCCTTTGATAAAGCTATGATAACGCTCCTTAAAGAGGGCGATCTGATTTCAGAAAAGGCACAGTACGGCTATATTCATAACGATGATAAGATTATAATTTACTCTAAGGGCGATTACATTTTCGCATTCAACTTCAATCCCACAAGATCTTTTGAGGGATACTTTGTAACAGCTCCGGCGGAAGGAAAGTACAAGGCGGTGCTTTCTACTGACAGCAGTGTTTTCGGCGGCTTTGACCGTACCGATATGAATTATGAATACACAGCAGTCAAAAACGAAAACGGACAGATTGGCTTCCAATGCTATCTGCCTTCCAGAACAGCCGCAGTATTCAAAAGAAACGCAAAATAAATTAAAAAACAGCAGGAGTTTACTCCTGCTGTTTTTGATATCTTACTGCTCGTTATAACGGGCAAGGAAGTGCTTTGTGCGCTCGTTCTGCGGGTTTTCAATAACCTGCTGTGCAGGACCCTGCTCGACGATAACACCTTCGTCCATGAATATAACACGGTCTGCAACATCACGGGCAAAAGCCATTTCGTGAGTTACGATTATCATGGTGGTCTTCTGGTCTGCGAGAGAACGTATTACCTTGAGCACTTCGCCTGTAAGCTCGGGGTCAAGAGCGGAGGTGGGTTCGTCAAAGCAGAGTATATCGGGATGAAGAGCCAGCGCACGGGCGATGGCAACACGCTGCTGCTGACCGCCTGAGAGCTGATGGGGATAATGTCCTGCTCTGTCAGCAAGTCCCATTTTTGAGAGAAGCTCCAGACCTTCTTCTTCGATTTCTTTAAGAATCTCCTTGCGGTTAGCCTTGAAATCAGGTCGCTCCTTGGCAAGCAGCTCCTTTGCAAGAGTAACGTTTTTCAGAGCGGTGTACTGGGGGAAGAGGTTGAATGACTGGAATACCAGACCGAAATGAGAGCGTCGGCTACGAATAACAGCTTCGCTCGGTTTGGTGGTATCATCGCAATCGATGATGACCTCATCGGCAATTGAGACAGTGCCGGTGTCGGGAGTTTCGAGGAAATTAAGACAACGGAGAAGAGTGGTCTTTCCTGAGCCTGAAGAGCCTATAATAGCAATAGTTTCGCCTGCATTGAGGTCAAAATTGACATCCTCAAGCACCTTGGTGCTTCCGAAGGATTTGCTGATGTTTTTAACACTTAGAATAGCCACAGTAATTCCTCCTTAAGCACGGAAATAATCGAGTTTCTTCTCAAGGAGATTGAGAAGAATGGTTACGATTCCACTGAATGCGAGGTAGTATACAGCGGTGAAGAAGAGAGGCCAAACGAGACCTGCGAAGCCCTGATAACCCCTCAAAAATGCTTCGCCCATCCATATTACCTCCTGAAGGGCAATAACACGGGCGAGAGAGGTATCCTTTACAAGAGTGATGATCTCATTTGATACAGGGGGAACTATACGCTTTATCATCTGAAGCAGAGTTATCTTGAAAAATATCTGACTGCGTGTCATGCCGAGAACCTGTCCTGCTTCATACTGACCCTGAGGAACAGATTGGATACCGCCGCGGAATATCTCCGAAAAATAGAAAGCGTAATTGATTATAAAAGCCACTGCAACAGCAGTAAATCTACCGGACTCGCCGCCGCCCCAGATATATAGCCCAAGCAGACCGGGAACATAATAGATCGCGATGATCTGCAGAACAAGGGGAGTACCGCGAACGATCCATACCAGTGTTTTGGTGAACCAGCGAAAAGGTGCAAACCGGCTCATTGAACCGAATGAAATGACAAGTCCCAAAGGGAGCGCGCCGATAAGTGTTACAAAGAATAACTCCAGAGTTACAAGAAAACCCTGATTGAGAGCTTCGACAACAGTCTTAAACTCCAGAGATGAGAAAAAGCTCATAAAATAGCCTCCTTGAGGTAGCGATATCCGAAAACCAGGTTATTAAAGGCAGAGGGCGGTTTTGCCGCCCTCTGTCATATTAAGAAAAAACTGTTTGCTTAGTCAAGTATAACAGATTCCTGAACACCATAGGTTTTTGCAACCTCAAGAACGGTGCCGTCTGCAACCTTCTCGCTCCAGAAGGTGTTGAACTTCTCGGTAAGGTCAGAATCCTTGCGGAAACCAACGCCGTACATCTCGGACTCAAGATTCTGGAGATCGTTGAGATTGAGGACCCAAACAAGATTGTTATAGTTAGTGCCTTCGCCGATCATAGCGCCTGCCATGAGAAGATCGATAACAGCAGCATCGGAAGTGCCTGCAGCAACCTCCATAAGAGCGTCAGACTGCTTTTCAACAGCAACGGTCTTAGCACCGAGAGCAAGAGCAGCGTCTTCGCCTGCGGAACCGCTTTCAACAGCAACGTTGATACCGTTGAGATCAGTAAGATTCTCAAAGTCTGCAGCCTTGTCAGCAGGAACAACAAGAACCTGAGCATTGAGGCAATAGGGAACAGAGGTGCTCATAGCAGCTTTGACCTCATCGTTGAGAGTCATTCCGTTCCATACACAGTCGATGGACTTACTGTTAAGCTCATTGACCTTCTGACCCCATGTGATCTCAACGAACTGAACATCAACACCGAGGTATTCAGCAAAAAGCTTAGCCATGTCAGCGTCAAAGCCGACCCACTCATCGTTGCCTGCAACCTTGTAGTCCATGGGAGCAAAGTCGGTGATACCGACAATTAAAGTGCCCTTTTCCTTGACGTTTTCAAGGTCAGTGCCGTCATTCTTGCCGCAAGCGGTGATGCCGACGATCATAAGAACTGCGAGAAGTAATGCGATGATCTTTTTCATATGTGTACCCTCCAAAGTAATAAATAATGTGATGTAATTTTAGCACGGTAAAGTGATGTTGTAAAGAAATATTTGGTGTGTATATCAATTTCGGCAAATTAATATATAAGTAAATCATGTATGACTTATTTTTATATAAATTAATGATGCTGTTTGTAGACGGTATGCCCGACGGTTCTTTTTACTCGTATTCGGAAAGTATGCCGTCCAGCACCTCCACTGCACTTTTAACCATAAGAGGGCAGAATTCGGTGAACAGCTTTTTTTCGCGTATCACAGCCAGATCTTCAGGCTTTGCAAGATCATAGCCCAGCAGGTTACGGCATACTATTGAGCCGTTGACCGCCTCGAAACGTTCTGTGAACCTCTCTGTAATTGTGTTGGCTCGTACTCTTCTTTCCGTATCAGAAGAATCAAAGTGGCCGTATCTTAGACCGAGCACCATGAGTGCGCCCGATACAGCACCGCAAAGCTCTCCTTTTCTTGCTCCGCTTCCGAATGATGCGCCGAGCGTCAGCGTGAGCTTTTCATCAAGTCCAAAATCCTTTGCAAAGGCGGTAAGAACCGCCTGAGAACAGTTGAATCCGCTATTGAACAGCGCAACTGCCTTTTCGGCCTTAGTCATTTTTGTCAGTCTCCTTTTTGGTGCTTAAATAATCAATATACTCAAGTGCTTTTTCCAACCCGTCCTCTGAAATGGAGTAGTACATCCATTTCCCTTCTTTGCGGCCAATTACAATGCCTGACTCACATAAGATCTTCATATGGTGGGAAAGGGTGGGCTGGGTCACGTTGAGAGCTTCGAGCAGCCTGCATGCACATTTTTCACCGTTTTTAAGTATGTTCAGAATGCGAATGCGGTTTTCGTCACAGAATGCTTTGAAGATAAGTGAAATTCTGTTTTCGTCCATTAACAACGCCTCACATAGATAATTATCTATGCGTAGTATAGTTGATGCATAGATAAATGTCAATATGTATTTTTTAGAATAAAAAACTTGACAGCTAATCCAAATTAGCTTATAATCAGGCTAATCTGAATTAGCCGACAGTCATGGACTGATAAAACGGAGGTGAATGAGTGGACACAAAGAGAAAAATACTTGATGCAGCGCTGACTTTATTTTCGGAAAATGGCTACACAAATGTATTTGTTGCCCGGATTGCGGAAGCAGTAGGGATAAAGGCTCCGTCACTTTACAAGCACTATAAAAGCAAACGCGATATATTCAACGCAATTCTTGATGAAATGAAAGCCAATTACGATCGTCAGGCGGCATCTCTTAACATGGACGGAAACAACGCCATGGCAGATGCGATGACCTTTGCCGCAGTTTCGGAAGATGTTCTGGTTCAGATGGGAATGGGGCTGTTTAGCTTTTTTCTCCATGACGATTATACGCAGAAATTCCGCAAAATGCTGACGATTGAACAGTTTCACAATCCTGAGCTGGCACAGCTTTTCAGCAGGCAGTATATAGATGATTCGTTGAAATATCAGAGTACAATGTTCGCAGTACTGTGCGAAAAGGGAGTGCTGAAAAGTGAGGATCCATATACAATGGCACTGCAGTTTCACGCCCCGATATACACGCTTTTGACAATGTGCGACAGAGAGCCACAAAGAGAGCGCGAGCTGACCGCACTGCTTGAACGGCACATAAGACAGTTTTCAAGAATTTATTCCAAGGAGGAAAAGTAATGAAAATAGTATTGATTCACGGCCAGAATCACAAGGGCAGTTCATACACCGTCGGACGTATGATAGCCGATAAGATATCAGGAGACAGAGAAATTACGGAATTCTTTTTGCCAAGAGATTTAAACCATTTCTGTACAGGCTGCTACAGCTGCATCGAAGATGAAAGTAAGTGCCCGTTCTATGATGAAAAGCAGAAGATCATGAGTGCGGCGGAGAAGGCAGATCTGCTGATTTTCACAACTCCTACCTATTGCATGAGAGCTTCAGCACCGATGAAATCATTCATTGATCTTACCTTTACATACTGGATGTCACACAGACCGAGAGAGTGTATGTTTAAAAAGAAAGCGGTTGTTGTATCAACTGCGGCAGGAATCGGAACAGACTCTGCCATAAAGGATGTTGCAACTGCACTTGGATACTGGGGTATTTCCGATATTACAAAGTATGGAATAAGCGTCCAGGCAATGAACTGGGATATGGTTTCTGACAGAAAGAAGTCAAAGGTCGAAAAGGCTGCCGCAAAAATTGCAAAGAAGCTTTCCTCAGATCGTGAGCCTAAAGTCAGTGCAAAAACCAAAATGATGTTTTCGATGATGCGCATGATGCAAAAAGGCGGTATGGGTTCAGGTGAAGCAGAAAAGGAATACTGGCAGGAAAAGGGCTGGACAAAAAGAAAGCGTCCATGGAAAAATAAGTGATCAAAAAATGCAGGAAAATGTTATTCGTTAGCAAGAAAGGCTGACTGATTTTTAAAAATCAGTCAGCCTTTCTTAATTTATCGATAAAATATGTGTTTAAAAATGGCTTGATCATGCGAAAATTTGCCGTGCTACGGAACGTAGCACGCATTTTTCGTGTTTGCAAACAACTGTTGGTGGCGGCAACGGAAGTGTTTGGATAGAATGAAGCCATCACAGTCAGCCGACTGAATTTCGGAGGTAAAATATGAACACAGAAAAAGACATCATCATCTCAGCAAGAGGATTAAAAAAGAGTTTTGGCACAGGCGACGGCAGCCAGACAATATTTGAGAATCTCGATCTCGATATCTATCGCGGCGACTTCACAGTGATTATGGGTTCATCGGGTGCAGGTAAATCCACTCTTATGTATTCACTTTCGGGAATGGACAGACCCTCTGACGGAACAGTTCATTTTGCAGGCAAAGAGGTAACGGAATGTTCCGACGATCAGCTTGCAGTTTTCAGAAGAAAGCACTGCGGATTTGTTTTTCAGCAGATATATCTTCTTGAAAAAATGAGCCTGATGGATAATGTGCTGACAGCAGGAGCACTTGGCAAGTCAGGCAGAAAAGACCTTGTAAAAAGAGCAAAAGAGCTTTTCGAGCTTGTAAATATTCCGGAAATAACTCAGAAGAAGTTCCCTTCTCAGGTCTCAGGAGGTGAAGCCCAGCGTGCAGGTATTGTCCGTGCGGTTATCAACAGCCCTGAGGTAGTCTTTGCCGATGAGCCTACAGGCGCACTTAATTCAAATAACTCTGAAGCAGTTCTGAATGTATTCACGAAGCTTTATGAAGAAGGGCAGAGCATTATAATGGTAACCCACGACAAGCGCACCGCACTTCGAGGCAATCGGGTTCTGTATATCCGTGACGGACAGATATTCGGTGAGTGCGACCTTGGAAAATACAATGTGGAAAACAGCGAAAGAGAAGAAAAACTCAATGACTTCCTTGCAAAAATGGGGTGGTAACATGAAAAAGATATACACACAGATTCTCCACAATCTGAAAAAAGACAAAGGCTCATATATTTCATTCGGACTCATTGTCATGTTCACCGCATTTATGCTTAATCTTGCAATGGTACTTGCGTTTCAGACGGATAAGGCATATGATGCAAAATTCGATGAACTGAACACAGCGTCAATAAATGTATATATACCTGAAATACAGAATACTGCAGAACTTACCGACGAGTTTAATACTATCGAAGGTATCAGCAAAGTCGAGTCACACAGGGCAATTTATACCGAAGCTGTGATAAAAGATTTCAGAGGCACCGATTTCGATATGAACACCGTGTTTTACAATATTGATGACGAGCGAAGTGTGAACCGACTTGATATCAGGGGAGAGTCCGATAATATATCGGAGCCTGCAATATACCTGCCTTTCTATGTAGCTAACTTCGGCGAGTTTTCTGTCGGTGATGAGATAGTTTACGAAGTAAACGGCAAAGAGTACAATTTTTTCGTTGCAGGAACGGCAGAAGAAATGCAGTACGGCAACTACGGCAAGGGCATGATGGGAGCATATCTTTCCGATAGTGCCTACAAAGATTTCCTCGCAGCCAATATAGATAATGCCATAGTTGAATATTCGCTTGTAACAGATGAGTCAGCCTCTGTTGAGAACATTAAAAACGAAACAGGCAATATTCTTGAACGCAGAGGCGTTGCAATGCTTGCTTCAAACGACAGTGATTCCACCAAAGACACAAGAACAATGGTGTGCAGTCTGCTGATTCTCATTCTTATTGCGTTTGCGGCGGTCATACTTCTTGTCAGTGTGTTCCTCAGCAAGTTCCGAATCAGTAATTCCATCGAAGACGAAATGGTCAGTATGGGCGTGCTGAAAGCCATGGGCTATACAGGTAACATGATCATTGCAAGCCTTGTGATTCCTTATATGCTTGTAACGGTTATAAGTGCTGTTATTGGTATGATGCTTTCATATGCCATACTTCCCGCACTCGCATCTTTCCTTACCATGCAGTCAGGCTTCTCTTTTGACCTTGCCTTTGATTTTGGCGGTCTTGCTATCGCAATTATTATCCCAATGTTCATAGTATTTGCATTTACCGTCAGTGCCGCAAAGCGAATCAGAAAGATACAGCCTATAAGTGCAATCAGAGGCACAGGCAAAGCAGGAAACGGAAAAACCAATCCATTTCCCCTTGAGAAAACAAGATTCAGTACATCTGTCCGTCTTGTCCTCAAACAGATGTGTGCAAATAAAAAGCAGAATATACTGCTGTTCTTCGTTTCTTTCGTCCTGACCGTACTGGTTGCATTCTCAGGTACACTGTTCTATAACGTTGTAATCAAGCCTGAAAACTTCATGTCAACTCTCTCGGAAGAAACACCCGATGTTATTTTTGTAACTGATAAAGCCGACACAGAACATCTTTCTGATAACCTTAAGCTCGATTCAGATGTGCGTGATGTGCTGGAATATTCAACAGCAAATGTAAACATCGAAAGCTCTGCAGTAACAACATTTGTCTGCGAGGATTTCTCCCGTGTGACAAACGACCTTTGTTATCTTGGCAGCAATCCCCGTGAAAAGAATGAAATTGCTCTTGGCAGTGCCTTTGAAGGGGATTATAATATAGGTGACACTGTTACACTTGAAAACGGCGAGAAAATAAACACATATAAAATCACAGGCTTTATCCAGAGTGTAAACTATCAGGGCAGCGTATGCGAGCTGACAACCGATGGTTATGAATCTCTCTGCGGAGAAAATCCCATGCCTTCACTGTATGTTTACCTAAATGAGGGTGTCTCAGCAGAAAAAGTCATCAGCCGATACGACAGCACAGAACTTATTGCAAAAGCAATAGACTCACAGAAAATGACTCAGACAACACAGGAGATGTACATGAGCATCAGTGCAGTGATCATTGCAGTTATATTCATTCTGACAATGCTGATAGTGCTGTTCATTCTGTACATCGTCATAAAGTCGCTGCTTGTCAGAAGAAAGCAGGAGCTTGGCATATACAAGGCAATGGGATATACAAGCGGTCAGCTCATGCTGCAGACAGCAGGCAGCTTTCTGCCGGTAACAATCCTTGCAGTGCTTATGTCTTCCGCTCTCGGCATGATTTATATGCCTTATATCAACGGTATAATTTTCACATCTGTCGGTGCGGTCAAGAACAACATGGAGCTTTCATTTGCATTCCTGATGATTTTTGCCGCAGTGCTGATTGCTATGAATTTCGTCATCAGCATCTGCCTGACACTGCCGATTCGTAAAATATCCGCATACTCACTTATCAAGGAATAAACGGAGGAACATATAATGGATTTTGGAGACAGATTAAAGCAGATAAGAACCTCGCAGGGCCTTTCTCAGGAACAGCTTGCCGAGAAAATCGGTGTGTCCCGTCAGGCAATAACCAAATGGGAGACAAAAAAAGGCTTGCCTGATATAGAAAACATGGTTATCCTTGCGGAAATATTCAAGGTAACCCTTGATGAACTGGTGCTTCAGGAATCACAGCTCCAGAGCCGCAAGAAAACATTCTACGAAAGTGAAACCGTATATGATATCGACGGCGACAAGCACTTTGATATCCGTATGGGCAGTGCAAGAAGTGTGCTTATAACATCGGGCAGTGATGAGAAGATACACATAAAGCTGCAGTCAGAAACCCTCGAAAACTTAAGCTCACTGTATAAAATCAAGCTTGACGAAAAAAAGAACAGAATTGATGTTGATTGTACCGTCAGAAAGGGCATAAGCCGTTATGAAGCTGAGTCCTCTGTGGATGTTGTGATATCTCTGCCTGCCGATTATACAAATCACTGTGAGATAGATGCTTCAGTAAAGGAGTTGCATATCGAAAACCTTCGTCTTGACCGACTTGAATATGACGGCGACGCACAGTATGTGTATATCAGAGATGTAATCGGAAGTGTAGAGCTTACATCAAAAACCGACTATGATATTACCATAGAAGGAAACTGCACAAAGCTTGATGTAAATCAGTTCTGTGCAAACTCAATAGTACATATATCCGATCCCAACACATATAAAATCGAGAACAACGGCAGAAAATGTTCTGTTGTTTACAGAAAAAACGGCACAGTGTGTAATGAGCCTTTCTGCACAGAGGGTGAGTGTGTTATCGGTGTTTCGGGCATCCGCTCCGAAATGGTCATTGACTGCATGGAATAAAACCTGATAAGCAAAGAGCTGACTGATTTCCGGTCAGCTCTTTGCTTGTTTATGGTGTTTTACATATCAATACCAGTGATAGTGCCATAGGAAAACATATAACTCAGGAATGAAAACAGTATCCCGGTATCGGATTGAAAAAAGTGGGATATGCTGATATAATAATTATAGGATAAACTTGAATTTGTATCAGGAGAAATGATTATGATAAAAGCAGTATTGTTTGATTTTGATGGAGTTTTGACAATAGACAAAACAGGTTCAACATCAATAACAAATTATCTTTCCGATATTAGTGGCATACCATTAGAAGATGTGAAAACGTGCTATTATAAATATAATAAACAGTTACTGTTAGGAGAAACGACACATTTAGAAATATGGCAAGAGTTTTGCAAATCCTTAGGACAAAATATTGATTATGATATCTTAATTGATTCTTTTAGAGCGACTCGTCTTGATGAAAAGATGATTACTTTGGTGAAAGAATTAAAGGGAAAATATTTTGTTGGAATGATAACAGATAACAAATGCGATAGAATTAACACAATTCTTGAATATAGAGGATTAAAGGAATACTTCGATGTTATTGCAATTTCTGCAAATTTGCATTCGGGTAAGGACAGTGATAGTATATTCAAATATGTTTTAGATGTATTAGATATAAGTGCCAGTGAATGCTTGTTTATTGATAATACAGAGAAAAATTTAGTTATTCCTAGAAAAATGGGAATGGCTACAATTCTTTATGATGACGACAATAGAGATTATGATTTATTCGTAAATGACTTAGAAAGGATTATTGCATAGTTAAAGTTTGTGAGTTTGATAAATCCCAATTTATATTATTAACAGAGGCAGAAAATGAAAGATTACGAAAATACATGGGATAAGCGTCTTAAAATTAATACGATCGGGCGGGACGATTCAAATTCTGATCAGTACCGATATCCATACGAACCTACACCGTACACTGTTCTGAATCGGCTTGCAGAGAGCGGCTTTATAGGCAGAAACGACGTAGTATTGGACTATGGCTGCGGAAAGGGAAGAGTGGATTTTTTCCTATCTCATCAGCTCAGAGTAAAAACAATAGGAGTCGAATGTGACGAGCGGATTTATCAGTGCGCACTGGAAAACCAAAAAACTGCCGCATCAGGCGAAAATACAGAGTTTGTAGCTGTAAAAGCCGAAGAATACAACGTGCCGACAGAAGTCAACAGGTGCTATTTTTTTAATCCATTTTCTGTTGAGCTGCTTCGAAAAGTAATGGCAAGAATCATAGAGTCCTATTATGATGACCCAAGGGAAATGTATCTGCTTTTTTACTATCCGTCAGACGAATATATTTCGTACCTTATGACAGTGGACGAATTGATGTTTTATGATGAGATAGAGTGTGGCGATTTGTTTGAAGGGAATAACTCAAGGGAACGGATTGTGATTTTTTCATTGATTTGAATTTCACAGCGTTACAGTTACATATGAGTGTTAAATCGTAAGCAGCTACTAAAGAGCAGTAGCTGCTTATTTATTTGTCGGACTATCAATCCGAATCAAGCCTTCAGTATTTCGCTTCGCTGATACATCAATATAATTTTGTGAGTTGAACGATTTGCTGACCAAAGCTGTAGGAATATCTTTTCTGTTTAACATAAAGCGATGAGCTTTGAGAATATAAGTCAAAGACAACACTATGTAAAAAATCTTATCCGGTAGATGAAAATTCCAAGGCGAAAAGATGGTGATAATATGGAGAAAACAAAGAAAGGAGTGCGGACATAAAGAGTCCGTAACAACACTATGAAAAAGACAATCGTACTAATTATTGCCATCTGTATGTTCCTCTGCTTCGCAGGCTGCGCAAACACTGGAACGACTGCTCCCGTTGAATCTGCCACTGACATTTCTGCAACTGATGTCTCCTTCACTGACGTACTTGACACAGATGCAGATATTGAGCCTGAACCTGATTATCACGGCCTTTCTGATGACCCAATGGATTTCGAACTTTATGTTGACGGCACTGTATTCACTTTCCCTTGTGAATATGTATCCTTTACTGATGCAGGATGGAACATTATACCTGAGCTGGAGAACGGCACAATTGAACCCGGCAAGGTTATCAATGTGACACTGAGTAACGAAAGGGGATATCTGTTTGATATAATGGTTAAAAATTATACCGAGAAGACAGTTAAGTACTCCGACGCTGCAATAATCGGCTACTCGTTCAATAAGTTCGGCGCCGGTCTGCTTGGTACCGGAGGCATTGATATTCACGTTGCCGGAGGAATCCACGTAGGCGATGTTGGAATAGGTTCTACTAATGAGGAAGTCGATGCTGTATTTGGTATTCCTGATATGAATGATGATAACGGAAAGTCAAGATGCACTTACTACTTCGGTAACGAAGAACAGACAAAGTATATTCAGCTTATTTCCAACAAGAATGCTCTTACTACAGTGACAGCGTATATTGATAAGTATTATATTGATGAACAGTAAATCCCAAACAAATGATATATTGTTTATCTGTCGGGCGAGGATTATGATGGCGGAGGACGGTGCCGTACATTGAATTTGTGGATGTTTATTGATATAATTATAATCAGCTGCAGAATGGAAGTGATAAACAATGGACAGGTTCAGCGTCGATGTGGCTTGCGGAAAAGGAATCAAGCGAGCAAATAATGAGGATAACTTTTGTGTAAATGAATTTTTTCTTGATGAATCGGCAGTAGAGAAAAGCGAAGAAGAGATGCTTGAATATAGGTTCATCTGCAACGGCGGCTTGTTTACGGCTGTATGTGACGGAATGGGCGGCGAAGCGGCAGGTGAGCTTGCCTCAAGAATTGCTGCCGGCAATCTGACGCGAGTCAGCACGGATGTAGACGAAGAGGGCTTGTTTTCTGCATTGAGAGATATAAGCACATTGGTGGCGGAAGGTGCAAAGCAGATAGGTGCAATAAGAATCGGATGTACAGCGGCTGTGCTGAGACTTTTCGGCGGGAAAGCAATGATAGCAAACGTTGGTGACAGCCGTGTGTACCACTTTCATAAAAGAAAACTCTGTCAGATATCACACGACCAGTCGGAAGTGCAGATGTATGTTGATTCAGGACTTCTGTCTGAGAAACAGGCGCGTAGCCATCCGATGCGTCACAGAATACTGCAGTTTCTTGGAATGCCTGTGAATATGCTTGAGTTTGAGACGGCAAAGTATGTTGATTATTCTCCGGGAGATGTTTTCCTGATTTGCAGCGACGGACTTACTGAGTGTGTTGATAATGACAGGATTGAAGCGATGCTCAGAGCGGAAGCATCTTCTGCCGAATTGTACGTCGAGGCAATGAAAAACGGCGGTGTGGATAATACAACAATAATACTTGCGAGGGTTGAATGATGGAACTGACAATGCAGATTACGAAAGCTTTGGGAACAGGAGAATATACAGAACCATCAAAAATCAAAGAGTTTCTGAAAAGTGGGAGCTTTGCATCCGTAGAATTTAAAGACGAGCTTTGGCAGGCTATTCTTTCGGCATACCCGTGCCCAAAGGAAAAGGATATGCCGAATTCGCTTACAGAATCAAAAAAAGCATTGTGGAAGCAGTTTTTTTGTGATAATCCCAATAGTACAAACAGAGATTTTATCAATCACAGTTGTTCTGTATCAACATTATGCAAGCAGTGCTTCTGCAAAAAACAGCTTATTGATTTTTTTGAAAAAGCTGAGGGAAGTAGCGCTGATACGGTAAGACACAGAATTACCACGTGGCTTTCAGGAAAAGTGCAAAAGCTTGAGCGAATCACATATATACAGCTGTGTTTTGCACTGGAACTTCGTATATTTCCGGAAGGAAAGCAACTGACATATGAAGAGAAACAAAAGGATGCCAATCGTTTTCTCACTATTTCGTGCAGACAGCCACCGCTTTACGCTGTAAGACCCGATGAAGCAGTTTACTATTTCTGCCTTGCGAACAGCGGCGGCAGGAGTAATATTGAAAATTGGAACCACGCCTGTGAACTGATTGAAAAAGTTATGAATACAAAGCCGTTGGAGACTGCAGAGCGTGATGTGTACACAATGTATGCGGCAAGCGAACTCGAGAGAATAAGCAGTGAAGAAGAACTGCTAAGATTTGTGAAAGAGAACAGGCTCGATGAGCACGAGATGAATTACACCGCAAAGGAGAACTGCAGATTCCTGTTTGAACAGCTCGTGGACTGGACGCAGGAAGATGACAAAAAGAACGTCGGAACAGTAAAAAAGGGAATTGCAATTAGGGTTCTGGATGCAATAAAGCATTTTGATGAATGCGGAGAGATAGACAGTCAGATGTTGTATTGGCTTGGAGAATACAGCTTGGGTGAAATCCTTCGTTCGTCAGGCGTGCTCGATGATATTATAAACGGAAATACACTGCCGGACAGAACCACGCTTCTGCTTACAATACTTGCGCTTAACTGTTCAAAGGAATATCATCCTGAAAATAATACTTTGGATGAGTCGGAGGAATTTACCGATATGCCTACCTTTGAGGAGTATCTGAAGGTGATTTCAACGGCGCTTCGTGCAATGGGTATGGCTCCTGTATATCCAAGATGGAGAATAGATTATATTGTTCTGTGTTCGTATTTTCTAATGAAAAAAGATATTTTAAAAAAAGGAATACCCGATGCGCTGTCGGAATATATTCTGAGAACGCTGAGGACTGTTTCGGGAGAGATGTAATATGCTCAGCATAGCAGCCAATAAAATGGGATTGGAAGTCAATATTGAATACAGCGCCTGTGAATGTCTTGCAGTTGACCTGTGTAACGGTGTGTCCAAAACTCTGACAGTATTGCCTGAAAGTGAGTTTATAAAGTCAGTTCTTAATGAGCTTGAGAAAAAGCCATTATCATATCTGTGCAGAGTGGACAGCTATGAAATAATGAATGATTGCATAATTGCAGTTTCGTCTGACGTGGGTGAGGCGATTACAAATCATTCTCTTTATACCGCATATGCCGCCTGCTGTGCCGCATTGGTTCTCAAAAGTGTTGGAGCTGTTTCCAGGGAGCTTCATTCGTCAATTCGGAAAGCAGGAAACAGATTTGTACTTTTCGGTCTTGACAGGCTTATGCCGTATACAGAGGAAGATGAAGCGGCAGAAGCAGAAGAGATAAAGAAAATGTGCGAAATCGAATGTGGAAACAATCTGGATGAAATCAGAGAATGCATTTCTGTTAAGCTTATGAGAAACGACAGCGCTGACAGGAGAGAGCACGCAGCAGAAACGGTGAAAAATGCTCTTCTTTCCAATCCGACTTTCAGTTCAAAATGGAGAGATTTAAAGTATGTAAATACAGGAACATACGGGTTTGTATATCGTGCAGTTTCTGCAGATGACGGAAAAGCCTGCGCTCTTAAGGTGATGAATGTCGGAGACGATGCCGAAAAGATGGAAAAGGCATTGAATGAAAGCAGTAATGCGATGCGCTTTATGTCGAATGAATATACAGTAAAGATGTACGATTTCGGGATAACGATGTGCAATAACGATAAGTACATATGGATTTCAATGGAATATCTTGAGCCGATACCGTGCGAAACAAGAGACGAGAAAATGGCAGCGGCTATGGCGATTGATATATGCCGTGCTCTGGAGGGAATACACAACAGCGGCGGAATGGTTCACAGAGATATAAAACCGTCCAATATTCTGCGTGGCAGGGACAGATGGAAGCTTTGTGATTTCGGAATAACAAGACCTGTTGAAGGCAGAGATTACGCAACGGTCATAGGGACGGTTGACTATATGGCGCCCGAGCTGCTCTCAGCGGTCATAAGTGATTCAGGCTATACCAGATATGACAGTACCGTTGACATTTATGCACTGGGCTTGACTATGTATTCATTGCTCAACAGAGGAGAACTGCCGTTTGTTCCGACAGCCCCGTTTATTCCGACTGCATCAGACAGAAGAAATGCAAAGGTCAGGCGTATTCAGGGTGAAAAATTCCCGATAGCTGTAAATTGCAGTGAACAGCTTATGAGGATAATACATAAAGCCTGCGCTGCGAGGCCTGAGGAACGCTATAAAACCGCAGGTCATATGAGAGAGGCGCTTGAGGCATATTTCGATGATTGAAAAGAGTGAGCAATGTGACTTGTGTTGTATTGCTCACTCTTTTATATTGTATTGAATTGGGGGACAATGAGTGGTAAAATTAGTTTCGTAAAAGAGGGTGGAAAAATGAATTTTGAAAAATTGCTTGAATGCGAAAAGAAAAATGGTTTTGACGATATAAATATTATCAGGGGAACAGGGATACGCTCATTTTTGGATGAATGGGTCAGCGTGGAACTGCTGGGAAGAGGCTCATTTGGTAATGTGTATAAAATCATAAAACCGCACCTGGAGGTAAAGGCTCAGAAATGCGCCTTGAAAATATGCAAGTTAAATAACAGTGAAGATGCGGAAATACGCAAGCAGGAGATAGAAACACAGAAGCTGCTTGACGGACATCCGAATGCAGTGCAGATAGAGGATTACGACCTGATTTCAAGAGAAGCACCCAAAACATCTTATCTGATGATTCGAATGGAACTTCTGAACAAACTTCCGGAAAACGGACTTTCCGAAGCGGAAGTAATCAGGCTCGGAATTGATATATGCAGTGTTCTCGAAAGGTGCGAGTCGCTGGAGCCTAAGCTTGTTCACTGCGATATAAAACCTGCAAATATCCTTGTTGATGAATATGGAAGATATAAGCTTGGAGATTTTGGAACAGCAAAAACTCTGCAGGCAACAATGACCTATACAGGCAACAGAGGAACACCTCTTTATATGGCACCTGAGGTGGCTCATTTTTCGGGTTATGACAGCAGGTGCGATATTTTTTCGCTGGGCTATACGATGCTGACTATGCTCAACGGAGGAAAGCATCCCTATGAAGCATCCGGAGACGGTGCAGAGATACTTAAGAAAATGTATTTTTCAAGTAAGCTTCCCAGAATCAATGGTGTTGGAAGCGGGCTTATGAAGATACTGCAGAAAATGTGTGAGCCCGACAAGAAAAAGCGGTACTCAAGCGCAAAAGTGCTCAGACATGATTTGCAGAAATACATTCAGAAAAAGGAAAAGAAGCAAAAAGAATCTGCAATCAAAGCAGCAAAGAAGCTTCAGATTGCAAAAAATAAGGAAAAGAAAGAAAAAGAAAAGCTGTCAGCAGAGCCAACAAGCACCCAAAATGAAAAAAAGCTTTCCAAGCTTCATTCTAATGTCGAGTATGCGCGCAGCGTTAACAGATATGTCGAAGACGGACTATTGTATAGTGAAGCATGCAGAAAAGCAGATTGTGAAACAGGACGGCAAAAGAAGAAAATAATTGTAAAAATGGCTGTCATAACTGCCATTGCAGTCGCTGCAGTAACTGTCCTTCTTATGGGGTATTACAATAAGCCCCGCGGAAATGCAAGGGAGAGCTTATCCGCATACGGTGAACTGTTTGAAGGTTCTGAATTCGAGCTTTTTAATCTTATAAATGAAATATCGATAAAGGATAAGTCAGGTATATCGAATGAGTCTGTTATGATTGTTTCTGTGACAACGCCCGACGGTCTTGACCTTCAGAGGTCGAGTATCGGTGATGGATATGCAGTAATGAAATACAAGGGCAATGCAGAAGAAGTCGTTATACCTGCTGAATGGAACGGCATACCGGTAATAGAGATAGTTGATTGGGTTGTATATGAAAATGGTGAGGTTTCAGATGTAAGAAGAATCACCTTACCTGGCAGTATAAGAAAAATCGGAGAATATGCATTCACTGGATGTGAATGGCTTGAAGAAGTGGATATGTCTGATGGCTTGCTTTGGATTGAAAATGCAGCGTTTGCTGATTGTAAAAATCTGAAATCCATAGAAATCCCTGAAAGTGTTGTGTATATAGGGAACAGAGTGTTTTCTGGGTGTGCTTTGCTTGAGGAAATCGACCTACCGGCGGAACTGTATCATGTGGCAGGCGATGCGTTCAGCAATACAAACATAAAGAATATCAATGTAGATGAAAAAAGCGAAAAATACACATCTGTTGATGGAGTGCTCTTTTCAAAGGATATGAAACAGCTTGTAATCTATCCACCGGGAAAGGAAGATGAAGAGTATACTGTTCCTGACTCTGTGGTAAAGATTTCTGATTTTGCATTTTCTTACAGCAAAATTCAATACATAAATATGCCTGAGACTTTGTCTGATATAGGAAAGCATGCATTTGAATACTCCATGAATCTGAAAAAATTCACTGTTCCAGCAAGAGTAAAGAGGATAAATGAATATACATTTGATATGTGCATAAATCTTGAAAAAGTTACTTTTCACACGGATATTGAGTTTATAGGAAGAGATGCTTTTAGCGGTTGTGGGTTGACAAAGCTTGATATTCCCGAAGGACTCGATTATATAGAAGTCGGTGTGTTTTCCGGGTGTTCGGGTCTTGAATCTGTAACAATTCCGAGAAATATTGACCTTATAGGAGCCGCGGCGTTTAGTGACTGCACTAACTTGAAATCGATACAGATACCTGACACGGTTCACACTATAGAGGATGATGCATTTTTTGGCTGCAGAAAGCTCGGCAAAATATTTATCCCGGACACTGTAAATTCAATAGGCGAGAGAGCGTTTTTTGCCTGTGACAGTATGACGGAAATCAAGGTGTCCGAAAACAATAAATACTATACAGATGTTGATGGTGTGCTTTTTTCAAAGAATAAAGAAAGACTTATAAAGTTCCCGGACGGAAAGAAGGAGTATGTTTATAAAATCCCTAATGGAGTAAAGTTCATACATAATGAAGCTTTTAGCGGCAGCGACGTGAAGGTTGTTGAGATTTCCGAAAGTGTAACATCGATAGCCTTGGATGCGTTTTTGATTGAAGAGCAGATTTCGATTATTGCGCCTTATCCGCCTGAATATTATGGCTATGTAGTTGAACGTAATATTGAATGGACGGTAACTGAACCGAAACAGTAAGCGGCTGAGAATCGTGTCTTATCCGGTAGATAAAAATTAAATAAAAAAATCCTTTTGATATACTGCAATTGAAAATAAATGAAGGAGCAATAAATATGTCAATTGTAAGATTATCAAAAGTGATTGCGTCGTTGGCGCTTATCGTTATTCTGATGATTTTTGCCTTACCGGGCAATTTTCAGGCTTCTGCTGCAGAAAGCTACAACGTAAAAGTTACAGGCAGTACGGTTAATGTGCGCAGCGGAGCAGGCTGTAATTACGGGAAGATAGGAACTGCAAAAAAGAATCAGAGCTTTGAGTATATCGGAAGCGGCAAGGACTCTTCCGGTCGAGTGTGGTATAAGATTCAGTTCTCCCCCACCAAAACAGGCTGGATTACAAGTCAGTACTCCAAGCGGGTCAAGACAACAACTGCGCCGACATCAGTATCTGGTAATAAAGTAAAAATTACCGGTGGAAGTGTCAACGTTCGCAAAGGCGCAGGAACAGGCTACGGTAAAATCGGAACTGCAAAGAAAAACCAGACTTATACTTATCTTGACAGTAAAAAAGCAAGTGACGGCAGAGTGTGGTACAAGATTCAATATTCTTCATCAAAGACGGGCTGGGTTACAAGTCAGTATTCCAAACTGGTCAAAACTACGGTTACTACTACGACAACTCAGACAACGGTAAGTACTGCGTCGGAAACAACAGTACCCACCTTAGAATCAACAACCATATCTTCATCGACTACCGTGGCAACTACCGTTACAACAAAGCCTACAACTGCACCCACGACAGCGGCAATTAACCCTTCATACAATTACACTCTTTCCAAAGGCAGTAAGGGTGCGAAGGTAAAACAGATGCAGAACAGGCTTCGCACTCTTGGCTATATAGCAGAGGCTGCCGATGGGGATTACGGAAATAACACTGTTCGCTCAGTGAAAGCATTCCAGAAAAATGCAGGCATTGAAGTAACAGGTGTTGCCGACCCTGCAACACTTACAAAGCTGTATTCATCCTCTGCACCTAAAGCACCTGCAACCGGTAATTATCCTGATGTATATAAGCCGAATTATGAGAAGAGTTACTACATAATTGTTTACCAGAAGAACGGCAGAGTTCTTGTGCTTGGCAAGGATGATTATGGTAAATACAATCAGGTGATAAAATGCTTTACCTGCTCTGTAGGTAAAAACGGAAGGACACCCAACGGTCTTTATACGATAAACAAAAAATACAGATGGCAGCTATTGTTTGGAGATGTTTACGGACAGTATTGCGTTCGATTTAATGGTAACTATCTGTTCCATTCCGTGCCCTATACAAAACAGTCTCCGAATAAGCTTCAGGCTGGAGAGTTTGAAAAACTCGGCTCACCTGCATCAAAGGGCTGCATACGTCTCTGCGTCCGTGATACGAAATGGATTTACGACAATGCTGCTAACGGTACTCAGGTGCGAATTATTTCCGACAAAAATTGCACAGTAATACCTGAATCAATCCCGGAACTAAATTATTCAGCAGAATATAAAGGCTGGGACCCCACCGACCCTGATACGAACAACCCATATAATAATTAATCGGATTATCAATCCGGTAGATGAAAAACAGGAAATAGAAATTCAATAGTAAAATGATGACAGAAAAACATTGGAGGCGTTACTTATGAAAAAGTTTTCTGTCATCATTTTGTTTGTTTTTGCTGCGGTATTTATGCTGTCTATGCTTTCGGGCTGTGCCTGCTCTTGCGGCAACGAGCCGGAGCTCCCTGAAAACATCCCCCCTGTTGTAGAAGTAACTGAAACAGATGTAACTCCTACCGATGTTACTCCTACTGATACAGTTCCTTCCGAGCCTTTTGTTACACTGGTGCGCGGAGATAAGGGCGACCGTGTTGCAGAGGTTCAGAGCCGTCTTATCGAGCTCGGATATCTTAAAGATGTTGCCGACGGTTCCTTCGGCGGACGTACTCGGAAAGCTGTAGTAGCCTTCCAAAGCGCTGTAAAGCTCCCTGAGAGCGGCGAGGTCGATGAGGCAACTACTTATACTGCCCTGATGTCTGAGAACGCTCCTGAGGCAAATTCTGAGCAAAAGACGACCACTACAACCGTGGCGACTACAACCACCAAGAAAAAGACCGAAGATACTTCTTCCAAGAAGACTACAACTACTGAGAAGAAGGAAACCACAACTAAGAAAACTACTACCACTCAGAAAAAGACTACGACTACTGAGAAGAAGGAGACTACTACAAAGAAAACAACCACTACTCAGAAGTCTACCACAAAAAAGACCACTACGACCACCAAGCCTACCACTACGAAGAAGACAACGACCACCACCAAACCTACGACAACCAAGAAAACCACAACTACCACTAAGCCTACTACCACAACTGAAAAGACAACAACAACTACCAAACCGACCACTACTACGACAAAAACCACAACGACCACTGCTAAGCCTACCACTACAACAAAAGCTACTACAACTACCACTAAGGCTACTCGTTGGGTAAATAAGTCTGCAATGGACGGTATCAAGTCTGAGCTGAAATCCTATGCAAAGTCTCTGGGTATGACTTGGGATACAAGTCTTAATAAAGATACTGCTTATTGGGGTTCACAAACACGTGCGTATACCACTGGCTATTCCAAGAGCGAGTACGTCAGTACAATGAAGGGAATAATTAAGTATATTGACAGCAAAAATGCTGGATATGAGTATATTAACATTATAATTACTTCCCATACAAATGGCGAATATTTGATGACTTGTTATTTCGGGTGATTGCCTTCAACCATAATAAAATAAGCGGTTTAAGAAAAATGGTAAATTAGAACCGGTGCAATAGGATACAAATCAAGTATCTTTTGCATCGGTTTTTGGACTTACTCAATAAGCAAATTTTAAATAGTGTTTGGAACGAATTTTAGTACGTGGCAGTTTATAAAAAATGATGCTGAGAGAATTTTGCGTAAATACGCAAAATTTCCGAAAGCGGTATTGATGCTCTGTTTTTGAATATGATATAATAGCTCTGAAGAATGTATAAATATGCATAATTCCCGAAAGTGGTGATTCCGTGATAGAGCGTAAAAAATATTTGGATAAGCTTATAAGTAAGAATTATAAATTGCTCCTTGTTAAATTAAAAGACTACGCTTGTCCTTCTTTCTGCACTGGAACGACCGCATATATCGGAACACTTGATTCGATTATTGAATTTGCGGCAGCGGGGATGAAAAGTAATCGGGAGGTTCCGTATTTCTGCAAACTTAATGAAGCTGCTGACAAATATAGGCAAGGTCACCATGATGTCACACTTGACATCGGTTTTGGCGAGCAGCAGTTTGCAATAGAATTGACAACGTTTGCCGAAGCCGAATACACCGATAGGGAGCAATATATAAAGTTCTTCAATATCCATAAATGTGAAAATCTGCTGTTTACCGAACAAATCTCAGCTTCTGTCATTTACGTCAGAAATGCCGACAGTTATATGCGATGCGTAAAAGCATCTATGAAAAACCTTTCAATAGTTGATGACAAAGGCGGTTTAGTTCCAATAGAAGATTTCTGGGGACATCCGGAGGTCTTATATCACGATGGAGACTTCATTCGGTCGAGATTGTATACGATGAAAAAGAGATTCAACAGTGAAGCTGAGTGCCGTGCAGACCTTGAAAATCCGTCACCGATATCGTTCGACAGCTTTTTGTATGATGTATTTGGGGATGGATAAAATACTTTCAATCAGGATTGCTGACAACGTTAATGATTGATTGTATTTACTTAGAAGAACAGGATATAATCTGTGGACATTGTATCGATTATGCATAATAAAAAGCAAATGGTCAGCAGTTACAATATCAGTATATACTTAGAAGAATCAATATGGGAGTGGTAGGGTGTGAATAACAATATAATCCTTGATACAAAATTGGTTGGTGACATTAAAGGCGAATTTTATGTTCCTTCCTATCAAAGAGGCTATAGATGGGGAGAGGACGAGGTTACTCGTTTGCTTGATGATGTATACCAAAACGGTAAGAAGAATTATTGCCTGCAGCCTGTGGTTGTACGCAAAATGGGTGATGCCTTTGAACTTGTGGACGGACAGCAGCGATTGACGACACTTTATCTTATCTACAAGTATATGAGAAATGCTAACCCATTTTTCGGCGAGCCTGCTTTTTCTCTTACATATGAAACAAGAGAACAGTCTGCTGATTTTTTGACCACGATAGATTTATCAAAGCAGGAAGACAATATTGATTTTTGGTTTATTGCAAATGCCTACAAAACTATTCAGAACTGGTTTGAGCAGGATTTGCAAATCCGAGTAATGCACATCTTTGAATATTTTAAAGAAGATGTAAAAATCATCTGGTACGAAGTTGGTGAGGAGGAAGATGCTATTTCCTTGTTCACTCGCCTGAACATCGGCAAAATTCCCCTTACCAGTGCAGAGCTTGTAAAAGCGATGTTCCTCAGTCGGGACAACTCAGAAAACATGGACAGGGAGAAACAGGAAGAGATATCATTGCAGTGGGATAATATCGAAAAAGAGCTGCACAATGATTCCCTTTGGTATTTCCTGACCAACAATACAAAAAATAAATATCAGACACGTATTGACCTTGTGCTTGACCTGATTTCAGGAAAGCAGGATGAGAACAGAGAAAAGTATTATACCTTCTTCAAATTTGATGAAATGCGAAAGGAAAAGTCGCTGGATGAAATATGGAGAAAAATTCAGCAGACTTTCCTTGTACTTAAGGATTGGTTCGAAAATCATGAACTGTATCACAAAATCGGATATCTTATAGCCTCAAATGCAATGACACTGCATCAGATTTATACTGAGTCTGAAAATAAAACTAAGGATGCATTTAATGCAATGCTCAACGGCTTTATAAAAAAGAGCATTGCTATATCCGGTAATTATTCTGAGTTAAGCTATGAGAAACCCTTGGAATACAAGAGAATAAGTACGTTGCTTCTTCTTTTCAATGTTGAATCTGTAAGAAAAAACGGTGAGCATACTCAGTGGTTCCCATTCGATAAATTCAAATATAGTAAAGAAAGCAAAGTTACATGGAGCCTGGAACATATTCACGCACAGCAGTCCGAAGGTATGCGAACCCAGGAAATATGGAAGGAATGGCTGACTCTTCACATTTCTTCTGTAAAAGCTATTGGCGGCGGCCATGAAGATTTACTGCAGATAATGCAGAATGCCGTTGATAAAGCAAAATTAGAACGTACTGAGTTTGATGATATACAGAAAAAAGTGCTTGAGATACTTTCTGTTTCAGGAAACATAGAATATATGCATTCGATTGCAAATCTTGCATTGCTTAATACAGCGGACAATGCGGCACTCAACAACTCGACCTTTGATGTCAAGAGGAATGTCATTGTAGAGATGGACAAGAAAGGGCAGTATATTCCATTCTGCACCAAGATGGTTTTTCTTAAATATTACACCCCGTCAGAGGATAATCAGCTGCACTTCTGGGGTCAGGCGGACCGAGTTGCGTATGTTAATGCAATCAATACGGTTCTTGCTGAATATTTGAGCGAGCCTATTGTTCTGGAAAAGGAGGGAGAGAAATGAGCACAACACTTCACTCATTCATAGATATTTTTGAAACTGAATTTGCCAATGGAGATGAAAAGGTACAGCTCAAAAAGATTGCCATCCCATTGATTCAGCGAGATTATGCCCAAGGCCGCCTGGATGACGATGTGAATAGAGTCAGAAGCAGATTCCTTGATTCTCTCTACAATGCCATTGTAAATGAGCCGATAACATTGGACTTTGTTTATGGCGATATCGATGAAAAAGGAACAATGACCCCGCTGGATGGTCAGCAGCGCCTGACAACTCTGTTTCTGTTACACTGGTATGCCGCTAAAAAAGAAAACATCCCGGAGGAAAAGTGTGCATTTCTCCGTCAATTCAGTTATGAAACACGATACAGCGCAAGATATTTTTGCACAGAGCTTGTATCGTTTGAACCGTCTTTCCAAGGAAACCTTTCTGATGAAATAATAAATCAGGCGTGGTTCCCTCTGGACTGGAAGAAAGACCCTACAATCAGTTCAATGCTGGTAATGCTTGACGCTATTGAAGATAAGTTCAAAGGTGTGACAGATATATGGAATCGCCTTGAAAACCAGGCTATTACTTTCTATTTTCTGCCTATCAGGGATATGGGGCTTACGGACGAGCTGTACATTAAAATGAACTCCCGTGGAAAGCCGCTGACGCTTTTCGAGCATTTTAAGGCTGAACTGGAAAGAGAAATACGGGCACTTGATGAGAAAAACGGAACCGATATAGCGAGCCGTATTGTTGTAAGTATAGACAGGGAATGGACAGACTTGCTTTGGAAATATCGTAATGGCGGTTCCGGCGGTGCTGACGATAATATTATCGATGATGAGTTCCTGCGTTATTTCAAGTTCATCTGCGATATAATATGTTACCGCAATGGCAAGTCGCCTCAAAGTTACAGCAACGACGTATTCGATTTGCTTCATCAGTATTTTTCTGCTCAGGATGAAAACACACCTGCAAACATTGAAACGCTTGAGTCGTTCTTTAATTGCTGGTGCAATATCGATGGATATGATAATCCCACAAGCTTCCTCGAATCATTCATGAGCTTCGAGCATGAGGCTGGAAAAATCATTGTTGATTCAAGGAATAAGATTGATATTTTTGAGGATTGTATACACTCGTATTCTGATAAATCGGGAAGACTGCGTCAGTTCCCTTTGAATCGAATTGTACTGCTGTATGCCATTACAATGTACCTGCAAAATCAAGACAAAGTATCTTACGATGAGTTTATCAGGCGCATAAGAATCATAAATAATCTGATTCAGAATTCTGAAGACGAGGTCAGTGACAGAATCGACAGGAACAGAATCCCTGCAATTCTTCAGGCTGTGGATGCGATTGTTCTTACAGGTGAGATTGATGAGAACATTGAGAATAACTTCAATGTGAATCAGATACAGGAAGAACAGGAGAAAATTGAGTTTCTTGCAGAGCATCCTGAATGTTATGATGATTTATTTGCGCTTGAGGACCATGACATGCTAAAAGGACAGATAAGTATTGTTGGTCTTGAAAATCTCGGATATGTCAATCGCTTTGAGTCTCTCTTCAACTGCGAATGGGATAAGATTGATTGTGCGTTGATGACAGTGGGAAACTACGGTCAGCAGGAGAGAGTCAAGTGGCGCTACCAGTATGCATCAAAGAATTATCAGTTGGCATGGAATGAGCTTTTCCACAGAAGCGCCAATGCAGGATTTGATAATACAAAAGCAATTCTGGTTCAGCTTCTTTCAACAAATGAGATATTTGACAACGATATTCTGGATGGCATGATTTCGAAGTATATTGCCAGATGTGAAAGCGAAGGCGTGTACCCGTGGAATTACTACTATGTCAAGTATCCCATATTCCGTCCCGGGAGCTTTGGTAAACTGAGCAATGACGATGCAGCGACCAAACCCTATATGTTTTCTGTAATGCAGACAAAGTCCCAATGGTCACAGAATACATATATGCCATATCTCAAGGAAGCCGATGATGCACACCTGTCAAGAGATTATCTGGGGCAGCGTCTGGTTTATTCTGATATTTACATTACTTGTGATAATGATGCATATATAGTCCATAGCAATGAGGATGGAAGCATTGCAGAGACTTTGACAATATCGCAAAATGCAGATGGGATAGATACTGAGGATAGAATAATAAAGCTGAAGGATTACATAGGAATGCTTAGTAATTAGTTGATACATAGCGGCAAGGCTCCGATGAAAAATCGGAGCCTTGCTTTTTATATAATACTATGTATTCCCAACTCTCCGCCTCACAGCCCTGACCAGCGTACTGACGCTGATGCCCGTCATTTCAGAGACCTGCTTATAGGAATGAGTGCTGAGAAGGGAGAGGGCATGGTCGATTTGTTGTTTCGAAAACTTATGAGGTCTGCCTTCACGGAAATCAGGTCGCATTTTAGCGATAGCCTTGCCTGCCTGAGTACGCTCGACAATCATATCTCTTTCATACTCTGCAAATGCAAGCAGTATCTGAATCATCAGCTTTCCCGTAGGTGTGTTCTGAGCGATTCCCATGTTGGCGATGTTTACTGTAACACCCTTGTCAACGAGAGTCTTGATAAGAGCAGCACCCTCAGAAGCAGTGCGAGCGAATCGGTCAAATTTTGTAACGACGAGTGTATCACCTGAATTGAGCCGTTCAATAAGCTCATTGAATTTCGGACGCTGTACGGTAGTGCCGGTGTAACATTCGTCAATTATCACCTGAGCACCCAACTGAGTAAGTCGGCTTCTCTGCTCTTCAAGACTGTTGCCATCCTTCAGTTGTGTCTTACTGGATACTCGTGCGTAGCCATAAATCATATATCATTTCCTTTCTTTTCAAAAGCTGAGAGAATGCTTTTAAGTAATTCTTCATCATCGGTCATTGATTCAAGATAGGGGAGACATCGAGGAAGATTCCTGATTCGTATATTTGTTTCTGCTGATAACCTCCATGCGTTAACGTTCTTTCCCTGAGCCATTATTTGCCTTGCTGCCCACACCACATACCGAGCCCAGTATTCCTCCTGAGATTCGGTGTATTTGCCGATTTCAGCACAGCATTTGGCGGCAGAGCGCAGTTTGTAAACGGAAATATTCAGTGCCTTTGCAACCTTATTGACAGTGATTTTCACAGGTTTGTCTTCTTGTTGAAGTGATAATAACACTCCCTTGACCTTCGGCAAAAGCTCTTCATCAGGTGTGAAAGGCTCAGTGACTTTGCGGGTTTTTACAGGCTTTGCAGAATGCCTGATGCCGTTCTTTTCATATAATCCTTCCCCGATGGGCTTTACCGTATCGTAGGGAGCATTCATTATTGCGGCTATTTCAGGGTAACTATACCCTTTTCGTCGAAGCTCAAATACTCTTTGGTCAAACAGCTCGCTTTGTCTGTGTTCAGGGAGATTCATTTCGACAAGACTTGATGGTGGGATATCTAAAAACATAGCGACCATACATACTTCGTAGGTAGAGTAGCGTTTATCCTGAAAAATGCATTGCAGCTGCCATTCCAAGGAGAGAGGATGGTTCGGCATTTCATTATAGAAGCTCATGAAATCTTTGAACAAAAGAGAAAAATTGCGCTTTGTACCACGTCTGGATACATACTTCGTGTGTTCAAGTTTCGAGTGAAGAAACGCACCGATATCAGCTGACGGACTCAGATTGAGCGATGAATGGAATACCTCAAGAACATATTGCGATAGTCTGAGTTCCATAGCTCCCACTGAAAAAACAGGTTCAACAGAAGTAATTGCACTGTCAGCTGAAACAAGAGATGGACTGTCAATGCTTGTTATGGGAACAGGGCTATCAACCAATCGGCAGGCGTGTAAAGGACAGACATCCACAAGAGGTAGCTGGTGTGAGCGATGCCAGTATGTTTCTCCGAAAAGACGCAAATCATCCTCAGCACAGAGAGGACAGAATCGAAGATAGTTAAAGCTTCCGTTTTTCAGAGGAGTACGTTTCACGACGTTATGACATGTTTTATCCTCTGCAAGCATACCATTGTAGGCAGTGAGAAGGCGCTGCTTGGGGTAGAAGCGAGCATAGTAGGGCAGGAGGGTGTGCTTTTCCACTATTTCAGCAAGAGACGCCTGACGAGTGAGAAGCTTAATGACCTCAGGAGAAAGCTTTGAAATAAACTCTATGCTTGGCTTTACTGATTTGTTTTCAATGAGTATATTAGCGGCATAGGTGTAGGCTGTATAACCCGAGTATGCATAATACCGTGCCAATAAACTGTAAAGCAGCTCATCAGGGTATAACGTAGGGAAGAAGCCAATCATAGATGTACCTCCGTGACAGGAAAGTACTTTTTTAGAAGAGGTACAATATCGGTATGAGCAGATTTTGCAACACCTGCCAGATATTCTATACTGATGTCGCTGTCTGCGGGTTCGATTACCTGCACTGGTATAGTGGGCTCCTTTTTGCTTATGCGTGTAGTCGTTGGAAGCGCTTGAAGTTTGGTTGTCTCAATGTAGTAGTGCATCGTGCTGCACCGTCTGTTGTAAGCTTCTCGCAGTGTTGCGAGGTTCAATTCCTCTGTACCATTTAGAATAGCGATTTCTTGCGCATCGCGGATGAGCGAAACCACAAGTGCCGCAATGCCTGCGCTGTGTTCATATAGCCACGAAACAATGGCAGGAGTCAGCTCTGTTTCGTGTTTTGTGTACTGATAGGAAAAGAAGGTGTGACACAGCTTGCAGAAATCCTCATCAGGACTCATGCGGTAGTATTTAAGCCCCAGTGAACGCCGTGCCAGCTGAACTGCCTGTTCGAGAAAGTCTGACACGTCGGGGGTGCCTACCATACAGATTGAGATTCCACTGTTGTTGATGAGCTGAGTCAGCATGCTCACAAGATTTTTCCCGAACTTGTTATTGACTACATTCTGAATCTCGTCTACCACAAGAAGTCCAATGTGGTTTAAGGCAATCTGACTTACACTTCCTATAAGAACATCAATAGTAGCCTTTCTGCGAAGTGCGGTAGAATAGTAGTCAGTGCCGAGAAGCGCATCTGCCTTTCGCAGTATCTCAAATAGCAGTCCCTTGGCAGAGCAGTCAAAAGGACATTGAACCACCATACAGGGGATAACCTTCATATAAGGGTCATCCAATTCAATGAGACCGTTCTGAGAAATGAGCTCGATTGCCTTGCTTACAGCAGTACTTTTTCCTACGCCCGACGTACCTATAATAGTAAAGCTGTCAGCTCCGCCGAGAACACTGCTGTTATTGAGCTGCATTATAGCTTTGAAGTTTTCTGTTCGCTGCCTGTAAGAAGCCTTGCTGAGCTTCTTTGACAGCGAATGACGAGTTGCAAGATAGAGCTTGCTGTAGATTTCCAAGGTCATGGACGAAGGTATGTAAATATTAGAGAGCTGTTCCAATGCCAGAAGTCGAACGGTCTTGCTTTCGTTTCGGATGCTTTTGTCGTAAGGCGGCTTGCAAGAAAGCGTAGATATGAGCTCCTCATCACACAGCATATCGGGCATAAGGCTTAATAGCTTGTTTTCATTATTCATTGTCTGTATTACCTCCCTTCCGTATTCTTGCACGCTCCCGCGTCCTGTTTTTGCGAACTCCTTTTATTTTTGTTTCACCGGGTTTCGAGGCGACAGAAGATATAGCCTCTATGTGCCCCATGAGGTCGAGCCTTGCCTGCAGGTTGTCGCTCTGTGCAGCCTCAATAGCTTCCTTTTTCATTGCCATATGCCTGCTGACATCATCGAGTGTCTTGCCTGAAAACTGAATCTCAATAAGCTCAAAAGGGATGAATTCTCCATTTTCGATAAGCCACACCACAGAAACATCATCGGGGTTATAAGCCACAATGCCTGATTCTCGTCTGAGACAGTGTTCCTTGTAATCTGCATTGTAGTAATGAAGCTTGTTTGCAGACAAACCATGTCTGCTGAAACGTCCCTTGGTTCGCGGCAGTAGTACCATGGTCAGCTCTTTTGCCGAAACGGGGATAAGATTACACACACCATCGGAAATATCGTTATTCCATATAGCATTAGCATGGGGAGGTATATCTCGAACCAGCATATCATCAGTGTAAGGAAATGACTCAAATATGCGCTGTGTATTGTGATAGATAATGCATCGCAGAATTATCTGCTCAAACTCAAAGAGCGTAAGACAAGCATCCTTTCTGTAATCGTGAGCGCCTCGTTCCTGACAGTCATTTTCAATAACGCCTTTTCTGTAAAGATAAGGCTTATATGACTGCTGAATCAGGTCAAAGAACTTCTCTACAACACCTTTGAGCTCAGGACGATATGCAGGCAGAGAGGTAAGCTTTACACCCAAATCTGTAATCTGGTCAAAGTTCTCGGAAACGTATTCCTTGCCCATGTCAGTAACAAGATGTGCAGGTAGCATACTGCAGTTCCAGTCTTCGGGCTCGATAGTAATGCCGAAAGATTTGCACCAGGCAACTTTATCGGCAATAACATTCATCATAAGATTTCGCAGGCTGTACACACCTCCTTCAAGTGAAAGTGTGTAACCACAGCACATTCCACTGTAAGCATCCACACAGGCGGTAAGTATCGGTCTGCCAATTAGATTGCCGCCGTCATCAACAAGATGAATGTCGCATATTGTGGAGTCAAGCATACCTATTCCTATACACGGAGCAAAAGCCTGTACTCCGTTTCCGACCAGTGGACGGCAGTTGCGCTGATAGTATTTGATGCCCTTGCGGGAGATAATGTCGTTCTGAACCTTATAAGTTTTGCGGTAGAAGTATCTGAATCGGTTAAAGGACGGATGCTCAGGGAGTAAAACGCCATCGCTGTCACAGTAGCGGTCTCTCAGCATGAAAAGATAGGTGGTATAAAGGCTGTATTTACTTGGCTTGTAGTAATACTCGTTCAGTGCCCAGCGGAAGTTTTTTTCATCAGAAGTAAGCTCACGTTCGATTTTTCTCATAACAGGAGCCAGAGCAGAAACATCCTGATAAACAAGATACTTCCACAGATAGGAAGAGACAGTCTGACGGCTGATGCTGTTGTCCTCGGAAACCTTTGAAATTGTGGCAGTACGCTGTTTTTTATCGCCTATAAATGGAAGAATATGGGTGACAAGATTGAAGCGTTCATAGGCTGTTTTGCGACTTTTTGCGGGGAGTTCATTGATGGGAACAGGGGAGAAGTTCATTGTTTGGAATAAGGCAAGGTCGTCACAGGGTTCAAATTCGGAAAGGGCGTCAATGGGACACCACTTAGGAACAGAATTACAGCTGATTGACAGTACATCATTGTCTGCTACTTCGAGAATACGTATTATATTGCTGCTCTTGCGCAAAAGCTCATTTTTCTGCATCGATAACCAACCCCCAATCAGTGACACCACGATTCAGCCAGTAGACTCTCGATGTATCAAGTAACTTTACTGTCATAGGCTTAGTAAGGGCAGTGCGCATAATGCACTCTCTTACCATCATTTCGCCATCTTCTTTGATGCAGACAAAATCTGAGACATAATCACCTGTTGAGAGTCCCGTAAGCGGAACATTACACCGAATCTCCTTGATGTCAGGCTGAGCTTCAAGAATATCAGCATAAGCGTACTGAATGTCGCTGTACGTTTTGCATACACCGTCACATTTGCCGAGAACTCTTTTCTCGCATCGTCCTTTGTAGTTGCGTTTTCGCATAGAATAACCTCCAAATATGAAATAGGATGAAATTTCCCCAAAAACGGAAGTGAAGAGATATGAAAAACTCCCGAAAATGGGATTGGTTTGCAAGGTTATTCACCGAAATCCCGCACCGTTAAGCCGTTTACAGCAGAAAAAACAATTTCCCAAAAACGACTTGAAAAATATGAAAAATCCCCAAAAACGTGAGTGGATTTGGGAGAGCGCATGGTTGAGCCATTTTTATTTCCCAAAAACGCATTTTGAAAATTTCTCCATGTTGTAAGGCACCCACCCTTACCAAAAAAGGGCAAACAAATTCAGCAAAACCTCAATCAAATCCGATATGGACAAAATCGGAAATGAAAAGGAGAAATAATGCAGGGGATATGGAACAGCATTGGGTGAGTAAAGGTGA
>JAZSJQ010000112.1:0-40875 GCA_045534445.1 Acutalibacteraceae bacterium | reverse complement strand
GAATTTTGCTCTGGAAACGTTTACGTCAAGGTGTTTAGGACCGGTTGCATCGGCAGTGATAAAGGGAAGGTTTACGTTTGCCTGGGTCATGCTGTAAAGTTCGATCTTGCATTTTTCTGCTGCTTCTTTAAGACGCTGCATAGCCATTTTGTCGCTGCGAAGGTCGATGCCGTTTTCCATTTTGAACTGTTCTGCAAGATAGTTGATGAGTCTGTCATCAAAGTCGTCGCCGCCAAGACGGTTGTTACCTGCGGTAGCCTGTACTTCCTGTAAGCCGTCGCCCATCTCGATGATGGATACGTCGAAGGTACCGCCGCCAAGGTCATAAACCATAACGGTCTGCTCCTGCTCCTTGTCGAATGCATAGGAGAATGCAGCAGCAGTAGGCTCGTTGATGATTCTCTTGACCTCAAGACCTGCGATCTGACCTGCGTCCTTGGTTGCCTGACGCTGTGCGTCGGTGAAGTATGCGGGAACGGTGATAACAGCAGCGGTTACGGTCTCGCCGAGGTATGCCTCTGCGTCCTTCTTGAGCTTCTGAAGGATCATTGCGGAGATCTGCTGGGGAGTGTAGCTCTTGCCGTCGATGGTGACTTTCTTGTCGGTGCCCATGTCTCTCTTGATGGAGGAGATGGTTCTGTCGGGGTTGGTGATAGCCTGACGCTTTGCAACTGCGCCGACCATTCTCTCACCGTCACGGGAGAATGCTACGACGGAGGGAGTGGTTCTGGTGCCTTCGCTGTTGGTGATAACTACAGGCTCGCCGCCTTCTACAACAGCTACGCAGGAGTTGGTAGTACCAAGGTCAATACCGATAATTTTGCTCATTTGTGTTTGTCTCCTTTATATATTAGATTGGTTGGTTTTGTGTTTTTACGGACGGGCAATGCCCGCCCCTACGATTGTTTTTTACAACGGGAGCGTCGTTGAGTTCGGCTTGCCGAACTCGGCGCCGTCCCCTACGGGTTTGGTGGGTGTTTTACGGGAGCGTCGTTGAGTTCGTCTTGCCGAACTCGGCGCCGTCCCCTACGATTATATCAGGTTAAAGCTATGCTTTAACCTGAACCATTGCGGTTCTGATGATCTTCTGACCCATTGCATAGCCCTTCTGGAGAACCATGCAGATCTTGCCCGATTCAACGTCGCCGTCCTCGCTCATGCCGATGCAGTCGTGGATGTTTGCGTCAAAGTCGTCGCCTACTGCGCCGAAGGAAGTAACGCCAAGCTTGCCGAAGCAGTCGCCTGCGCTTCCGAGGATCATTTCAAAGCCTTTTCTCATGTCCTCAACAGATACATTCTCAGCGGCAAGTGCGCGCTCGATGTTGTCGATGACGGGGAGAAGAGTCTTTACACTGCCTGCGGTGACGTCAACATAAAGTGCATCCTTCTCGCGTGCGGTGCGCTTGCGGTAGTTTTCGTACTCTGCAACAACGCGGAGATACTTGTCTTTGATTTCTGCAAGCTCCTGTTCGATTTCGGAGGGCTCTTCGACCGCCTCCTCCTCAACTGCTGTTTCCTCTGCGGTTTCATCGATTATTTCTTCTTCCTCGATGAAATCCTTTTCGTTTTCCGCCATTATTAATGCTCCTTTCATTATATTAAATTTGGAGTAAATTAATTAATTTATGCAAAGCGCTTCGCGCATTACACGACCGACTATGCCTGCGAAGTATTCCACATGGGGAATAAGGCTTGCGTAGTTCATTCTGGTGGGTCCTATAACACCTGTCCAGCCTGCGGCGCCCACGCCCGAATAATAACGGGAGGCGATTATGCTTATCTGGGAAAGTGCAGGCTTCTTTGTCTCTCTGCCTATGAGGACTCGGGTTGTGGCAGGTCCTGTTGAGGTCAGGAGACTTATAAGCTCCTCGCTGTTTTTAAGGAATGCCAGAACCTCCTTTGCCTCGTCAAAGGGGAGGTCATCGCGGTCAATAAGATTTGTAAGACCTGCTATCGTAAGGTTGACCCTCTGTGCCTCTGCGGCGATATCGGTTATTGCCTCGTATACGGGAAGCAGAGCCTCTCCTGCCTCTCCTGCCTCAGCGCTGATGCGCTTCATGTAGTCAGGTGTAAGCTCGGAGACCTTCATGCCGAGGATATGCTTCTGCATAAGGTGCCGTATAAGTGCAACAGCCACGCTGTCAACATCGAAGGTCAGACGGCATATGCGGCTTTTCATTACCGAGGGGGTCATCATCATTATAAGGACGATGGAGTGCCTGCCCGTTGCCATGACCTCGACCCCTGCCACGCAGGCACTGCTGTCAGCAGGTGAGGTGATTATTGCCGCCATACCTGTCTGCTCAGCCAGCATGGAGGCTGTGGACTCTATAAAGCTCTCGGGATTACAGCCGCTTGCCGCCAGCGCGCGGATTATATGCTGCTGGGCTTCCTCTGCAAGATTTCGCTTCCACATGAGCTGGTCTACATAGAGCCTGTAGCCGCGCTGGGAAGGAATTCTGCCTGCGGAGGTGTGGGGCTGTTCAAGATAGCCGTTGAGAGTTAAGTCTGCCATGTCGTTTCGTATGGTGGCACTTGAAACATCGATAGGAAGCATCTGAGAGAGAGTCTTTGAACCGATGGGCTCACCTGTCACTACATAAGAATCTACGATGGCTTCAAGAATTTTATACTTTCTCTGTCCCTGTTTCATTGATACCACCTTCTTTTTTGTCGGGGGAACCGACTTTTGCGCAGGTTAGCAGTCGATTTATCTGAGTGCTATAATTAGCACTCTCGATAACCGAGTGCTAATTTCAATATTAGATTACCATTTTTTGTTTCGGTTGTCAATATGCTGACTGTAAATAATTAATGAATCACGGAAATATCACGATTTGGGTGAGATAATTTACACTGTAGGGGCGGTTTTAAACGGGAGGGGGCAGAGCCCCTCCCCTACGGTGTGTTGGGAGCCGTTTATGAGAAAAGCGGGACGATGAGGGCATCGTCCCCTACGACGGGTCGCGTGGTCATCGCGATTTGGGTGAGATAATTTACACCGCAGGGGCGGTTTCTGTAATATAAACAGCCCCCAATGCAGTCATTGGGGGCTATAGCATTTTATCAGCCGCGAATGGCTTTCTGGACGGTTTTTACCGATTCCGTGGTGGTCAGGACGACTACCTTATCCCCTGCAATTATCTGTGTACCGCCTCGGGGAATTATGGTTTCTCTGCCGCGGACGATGGAGACGATAAGAGAGGAACGTGGCAGCTCGATATTAACGATAGCCTTGCCGCAGATGGGTGATTTTGCACCGATAACATATTCATATATGCCGGCATCGCCGCCGTTGAGGGTGGCGACAAGATAAGCACCTGCGGAGTCTGCCTCCTGCTCGATGACCCTTGTGATTATCTCGGAGTCGCACAGCACAAAGTCAACGCCCAGCCTTTTCAGCACTTCGGCGTTGTTGGGGTTATTCGAACGGGCGATGGTCTTCGGCACATTGAAGGTGCGTTTTGCGAGCTGGCAGGCGATAAGATTATCCTCGTCCCTGCCCGTAACGGCAATAAAGACCTCTGCTTCTTCCGTATGTGCGTACTGCAGACATTCAAGCTCCGTTGCGTTGCCCAGTATTACCGAGCGGTCAAGCTGTGTGCTGATGGAGGAGGCGCGCTCCATGGATACTTCTATTATACTTACCTCGTGGTTCCTGCCGAGCATGGTCTTTGCAAGATAATAGCCTAAGTCGCCGCCGCCTGCTATGATTATTTTCATATGGGATCTCCTCCGCATAAGATGTTTTTGTTTTATTATACACCTTTTATATAAGGTACGTCAATTATGAGGGACGACATAAAAATCGGAGGACGGGAAAGTTGGCTCTTGTTTAGCGAAATATGCCGTGATATAATTTAATATTATAATGTATATTTCACATCGGTTCATATAAGATCGGGAAAAGGAGTGAGGAGCATGGAGGCGAATATTTCCGCCCGTGACAGCAGTGCAAAAAGAGTCATGATACCCTTTGCGTTTCTTCTGCCGGCGGCAGTGCTTATAGTTGTCTGTCTTATCGGAGGAGTAAGTCCCTTTGGCAATGCAACTCTCATTACAAAGCTGAATGCATCGTTCATAGAGGAGCTTGAGCGCTTCAGACGCGCCATTGCAGAGGACGGAAGTCTTTTCTACAGCTTTTCGAAAGGTCTCGGAGAAGGTACATGGAGTACATATGCAGGCTCCTTCTTCTCCCCTCTTTATCTTATTGTACTGCTGTTTCCCGCATCGGGCATGGCAGATGCCTTTATGCTCATAACCATTGTGCGAATGGGTCTTGCAGGACTTTCGGCATATCTGCTGACAGCCTCCCTCAATGACCGTGCAGAGCTGTGTCTGGGCTTTTCCGTTGCCTACGGCGGCTGTGCCTGTTTTCTTATGTCGGTCTTTTCCCCTCTCTATGCAGGGGCGGCAGTCATACTGCCTGCCATCGGTGCAGGAGTCATTGCTCTGCTCAGGAGCGGTCGGGTCGTATGGCTGACCCTGGCTCTTTCCTGCTTCTCGCTGACCTCGTGGCAGTTGTGGCCTGCGGTACTGCTTTTTACAGCGGCGATATTTGTATGGGGAACAAATGCGGTGGAGGAAAAAAGCGGCATTAAGACCGCCGCTCTGCGATGTATGCTCGTGTTTGCGATCTCGATCGGCATCGGTGCCGTGTTTGCTGTGCCCTCTATGATAGAAATGGCTGAAAGCGGCTCTGCCGTAAGAACTGCGTCTTCGGGAGTTTCCGTCCCCGAGCTTGTTTCGGGACTTTTCATGGGAAATGAGGCAAAAGAGGGCGGAAATGCCATGCTCTACTGCTCTGCCTGCACCCTTGTAATGCTCCCTGTCTATTTCTTCAACAACAAGCTTCCCAAGGGCGAGCGCATCATGGCGGCAGGTATTCTTGGGCTTCTTATGCTTGTTCAGGTGCTCTCCCCTCTCAGCGTGATTTTCACGGGCTTTACCGTCAGCACCCTCTGCGAAAGCGGCGTGTCCTTTGTTTTCTGCACCTGTGCCGTGTGCTTTGCCGCAAGAGGACTTTCCGTCCCCTCGGGTATTACCGTGGGCAAGGCGGTGGGAAGCTGGGCGGCTATGGGTATGCTTTATGTGCTGGCACTTCTGCTGTGCGAGCAGAAGCCAAGCTTCCTTGTTATGATAGTGACCGCCGGCTTTATTACCCTTTATGCGGCAATCGTGCTTGTGGTAATGAGCAACCGCAGACCTCCCGCGATCTTCGGTGTGGTCATAATGCTCTGCATCTTTGCTGAGGCGATAACCGCAGGCGCGGACTGTATGATAAAAGCAAAGAACCATTCTCTGCCCGTTAAGAACGAAGCCATTGCCGATGCCGCGGCAGTGGAGGATACCGTTGACTCCCTCCTTGGAGGCTGGGAGAAAACAGGCGGCAGATCGGGCATCTCCCGTGTCCGCGGCGGCTGTGATATAGTGGATTCAAAGGGGCTTATCTCACAGCAGATTGCAGATTACGGCAGTGATACAAAGCTGCTTTCCGCTCTGGGAATAAGCGGCGAAAACGGATGGACAGGCGTTACTGATGCGCTTTTCGGTGTTCGCTATCTTATAGCCGATGAAAATGACAAGACCTACACCGCCCTGTCGGTCGGCGAAGGCATCGGTCTTTACGAAAACAAAAATGCCCTGTCCGCAGGTTTTGCGGCATCGGGCATTTCCCTCGGGGTCGATCCCTCTATGTCATCAAACCCCTTTACTGCTCAGGAGCTGGTGCTGTCGGCAATACTGGGTGAGCAGAGGACGGTATTCTCCGCCGCACAGATAAACGAAATGCGCTATGACGGTGCCGCCTGCAACGATTTTGACGAAAGTAAGCTCATTACCCGTTACGAGGACGGTGCGGTGCTTTCCTACACCGTCACCGCGCTGTGCGACGGTGAGATGTATATGTGGATATCCTCAAGTATGCCGAGGGATTCCCGACTTGCGATAAACGGGGTGACGGTTGAAAATTCCGATCTGGGTGCAATAGTCAGCCTCGGAAAATACAATGCTCTCGACAGCGTTACCGTGGAAATGGAGCTGAGAGAGGTCAACACTACAATAAACAGTGTATATTTCACCACTCTCGACAATGAAGCGTTTTCCTCTGTACTCAGCATAATAAGCTCTCAGCAGCTTACCTTTGTAAAGGCACAGGGCAACACTCTCAAGGCGGTTGCCCAGACCTCGGCAGGAGACGTTATCCTTACCACTCTTCCCTACAGCAGAAACTGGCACGCGGTGGTTGACGGCAAGGAAGCGGAGACTCTTGAATGCATGAACGGTCTGCTGGCTGTTTCCGCGTCCGAGGGTCAGCACACCCTGTCACTTGTCTACACTCCGAGAGGCTTTGATGTGTGCATGATAATAAGCGCCATGTCGCTGCTGCTGGCACTGTGCTATGTAATTATGAACGAGCGGAGCCTTAAAAATGATATGCCTATGCCTGCAAGAGCGGGACAGCCTGTTCAGAGAATGCCCGAGATACCGGGCATGGAGCCTGTTGAAGAGGGCAATGTCATACCTGTTGTGACTCCGACTCTTGAGGTTGACCTTGATTTTGAATCAGATGAAAATACACTTGACTGGCTTTGATACGGAGGTTTTACTATGAATGTTCTTGTTGTGGGAAGCGGAAAAAATGCGCGGCACATCGCCTGCGAGCTTGTTGCCGCAAGGCATCAGGTGGCTGTTCTCTGCGAGAACAAGGAATCGATAAATGCACTTGCAAATCTGGATTTTCAGGGCAGTGTAACCATGGGCAGGGCAACCGACCTTGATGCGCTGAAGTCCGCAGGCATCGAGGACTGTGATGCGCTGGTTGCCTGCACCGATGACGACAATACAAATGTTATGGTCTCCGAAATGACAAGGGAATTCTTCGGAACGGAGAAGATCGTAACGGGTCTTGTGGACGTTGGAAGAGAGAGCATTTATCAGCACTACGGTCTTGAGACCATATGCTCGACCCGTCTTGTGGCGGATGCTATCGTATCTGCCCTTGCGCCCGAGTATCAGCAGAGACAGACGGTGCAGTTCGGAACCAATACTCTGGGCTTCAGACTCATGAAGGTAACTGACCTTATGGACGGCCGCTATGCCGACGATCTGAAAATACCCAAGGAGCATTTGATAATCGGCATAATGCACGCCGACGAGCGTATTACATTGATGACGAAGGAACGGGTGAAGGTTAAAGAGGGAGAGTATCTTCTTCTTGCGAGAATGGTTGATTGATGGCATTGGAATGAGCAAATGGGACAACACCTGCTGTTGGGATAGAGTTATTCAGGAAAATGAGCCCTTACCACATCATCGTCCCGTTCTCATTCGCGAATATATCCCCACATCATCGTAGGGGCGACCATTGGTCGTCCGTTTTTTCAGACACTCGGGCTTGTTTTTTGTTTTGGTTTTTACGAAGGGGATATGTTCATTTCTTTGCTAACAAATAAACGAACCAAAGAAATTACTTAAGGGGAAAGGAGTTTCGAACCCCCTATCCCCCTTAAGAATCCCTGTACCCTAAACGACCAAAAGGGTGTCCATGACCGCCGTGTAGACAATAACGTTCTGAATAACCCATAACTCAACAGCGGTCATTACCGTCTTCCACGCAATAACCTTTATCGCTTCCCCTTTTGGATTTCTCAAGCAAGGCATTTGGCACGAGCTGTTCTTGTTCGTGCCTTGCTGTTCTGTTATGCCCTTTCACTGACGGCATGGATTACTGCATTCACAGAGGCAAATATATCGCTTCCCCTCTTCTGAATCCCGAACATTTGGATAAATCCAAAACGTATAATTCATGAATTGTCCCTGCGATTTACTCAAACACCATCGATAGACTAAATCCCAACACCGTAGAGGCGGATATTATCCGCCCGTCAAAATCTTGAACAAGGCATATCTGTAATATATTTATTTAAAATTACGAACTGTATAATAAAAAATCAGATTCTTCTGTAAGATTCACCTTCAAAACCATAGTATACTATTGAAGGAGGTGAACAAGGTGGAGGACAGTAAGATAATCGAAATGTTCAATCAGCGCTCGGAGGAGGCGATCGAAAGCCTCGACGGCAAGTACGGTGCTCTGTGCAGGAGCATAGCCCGAAACATTCTGGAAAACGATGCAGATGCATCGGAGTGTGTCAATGATGCCTATCTCGGTGCATGGAACAGCATACCTCCCCACAGACCCGATGTACTGTCTGCATACATATGCAGGATAGTGCGAAATATCAGCATCGCAAGATATCACAAAAACACTGCTCGGAAGCGAAACAGCAGATATGATGAGACGCTTTCGGAGCTTTGCGGCTGTCTTTCTTCAAGGGAAAACACAGAGAGCGAGGTGTCGGCAAAGGAGCTGACAGAGGCAATCGACAGCTTTCTTGACGGCATCGACACCGACAGCCGAGTGATATTCATGCGCCGCTACTGGTTTTCCGACTCGGTAGGCGACATAGCCCGAAGAATGAAAATGAGTGAAAACAGTGTTTCCGTGAGACTTCTGAGAACAAGAGAGCGGCTGCGCGATCATCTGAGAAAGGAAGGGTTTGAAGTATGAAAAAGGAAGATATTGAAAATGCGGTAAACGGCATTTCCGACAGACATATAAAGGAAGCCTGCGATTACAAAAAAAGCGGCATAAAATGGAAGATTGCCGCATCTGCCGCCGCTGTTTTTGCGGTGGTTATTGCGGCGGTGATTGTAATTATCGGTACAAGTCCGAAAACAGCGGCACCCGACACAGGTTTATCCGCGCCTGAAAGCGGAACCGACATAATCAATGTAAACAAAGATGATCTGATGGTTGCAGTTGCCGATATGGATATTCAGATCGAATGGTATGACCCGGAAAATCTGACAGACGAAACTATTGAAAGCTTTGAAGACAGAGTGGGAGTGTCCTACTCTGAATTAACCGCAAGATTTCCCGAGGGTTATAAGATAAAATACCTCTGGTCCTACCTGTCAAGATGGGACGAAAATGGTGTCAGACACGAGGAATACACACCCTTTGACTACAGATTTGAGCTTGCCGCTCCCTCGGGCGGCAGCGTGATCATGGCAGTGTGCGGAGTCGGGGAGCCTCTCAGAGACTGCATTATCCGCGGTGAAAATGATATTCCCTCGGAAATCAACGGCGTTGAGATGTACATTTACAAGACTCTTGACCAATATTATGTGTTATTTGAAAGCGGCGGCATTTATTATGATATCGTCGCGAAGGTAAGCAGTGAGGAAGAGCTTGCAGGCTTTATAAAGAGTATAATGTAAAAACAAGGGAAGTCCTTTTGGACTTCCCTTGAGCTTGTAAAAAAAGTCTGTCTCAGCATAAAATGTGAAACATAGGAGCAAATCTGATTATGCCTTCTCCTTGAGGAGAAGGTGGGTTTTGCGTAAGCAAAACTCGGATGAGGTGGCAAAAAGCTAAAATATTAAGATATATCGCGAGTTGAAAAAAATAGAACACCTCATCAGTCGGCTTCGCCGACAGCTTCTCCTCAAGGAGAAGCCTATTGTGAAACATTTGATGTTTTTCTGCCCGTTGATAGTATTAGTTCTTTGACAGCCTGAAGGGAAGTCCTTTTGGACTTCCCTTATGTTTTATTCATCGTCAGAATAGGCCTGAAGGCTCTTGTCTCTTGAAAACTCAAGGATATCCCCCGGCTGGCAGTCGAGAACATCGCAGATGGCATCGAGAGTCGAAAAACGAATGGCAGAGACCTTGCCCGTTTTAAGCTTTGAGAGGTTTACGTTTGCAACGCCCACCTTCTCCGCAAGCTCTTTAAGAGATATCTTTCTGTCCGCCATAACGCGGTCGAGTCTTAGAATAATAGGCATGAAGATACCTCCTTAAAGGGTCTCATCGGACTGCTTCTGAAGCTCTGCACCGTACTTGAAAATGTAGGAGAGAAGGAAGATAACAACTGCGGCAAGAATGAAGCCAAGCTCAAACTCATACTCGAAGCTGATATGAGTGATCTTTTCGCTGATAAACAGCTCGGTGATCATTTCGGGAGTGAAAAACAGGGAGGTTGCGATCATTTCGATGACCTGAGAAAGGACACCGAATATAAGAGTTACAAAGCCAAGCTTTCTGAGGTTGAGGGAAACGGACTCGTCGAAGGGGCAGCACTCGCTCATGGGCTTGAATACCCTGCGGACAACATCGAGCATATAGGAAGTGAAGAAAGCAACGACGGATACGCCTACAAGCTGAATGCACAGCGCGCTTTTTGCCGAGCTGATGTCAGGTGCAAACTCAGGTGCGATGAGGAATTCTACAGAGTCGAGAATGAGGGTGGTTTCCGAATGGGTGAATATTTTGTCGCCGAGGAAGAGAACAGCCACAGCGGCGGCGATGAAAAGACAGCCGCATACGAGGCAGATTACAGAAAGAACCTTTGCGATCGTACCGAGAACCTTTGCTGTTTTGCTCATTTTTTTCATGATGATATATTCCTTTCAAAAATAGTTTTCATAAGGGGTGCTGTGCGGTCATGACTTCACACAGCAAGATCCCCTGCATATAATGGTCTGCACTGATCAGGAACAATGCCATTATATACAGGGGATTTATGTTTGTCAAGTATAAATTAACGAAAAACATTAATTTTTTTATTTTCAATATCAATCACGATTCTGGAGCTGCCAGAAGGCAACAGCAGAAGCGGCGGCAACATTAAGGGAATCCACGTCGTGGGACATGGGTATTTTCACCGTATAATCGCAGTCTGCGATGGTCTTATCGGAGAGTCCGTCCCCTTCCGTGCCGAGGATTACCGCAAGCTTTTCTTCCGCCATGAGAGAGGGGTCGTCAATGCTGACGGAGTCGTCGGAAAGTGCCATGGCGGCAGTCTTAAAGCCCATTTCACGAATTTTTGCCATGCCTTCCTCGGGCCACTGACTCATTTTCTCGCCTATGTAGGTCCATGGGATCTGGAAAACAGTACCCATGCTGACTCTTGCCGAGCGGCGGTAGAGAGGATCGGTACAGCCGGGGGTCAGAAGCACTGCATCTATATTGAAAGCCGCTGCCGAGCGGAAGATAGCGCCGAGGTTCGTCGGATTCATTATGTTTTCGAGTATTGCTATCCTGCGGGCGCCACGGCATATCTCGTCAACGGTTTTCATAGGCGGTCTCAGCATGGCGCAGAGTACTCCGCGGGTAAGCTTGAAGCCCGTTAACTGCGTGAGAATGTCAAAATCCGAGGTGTATACGGGTATATCGCCGCACCGCTCGATTATCTCCCTTGCCTCTCCCCTTATGTGCTTGCGCTCGAGAAGCATGGATATGGGGCGGCAGCCTGCATTCAGCGCGCGGTCGATGACCTTGGGGCTTTCCGCTATGAACATGGCGCTTTGAGGCTGTTCGCGGTTCAGAAGCTGAGCCTCCGTAAGACGGGCATACACATCAAGCTCGGGCGCCATGAAATCTGTTATCTCAATTACGTTTGGGGTAAATTCCTGCATAGTATCATCTCCGTTACCTCTATACTATAGCAGAAAAGAAAAGCGAGGGCAACGGATTAATTAACATTATATTTATTGAAATGGCAGAAAAGCGGCAGTATAATAAAGGGTGAAACAAAAGCTATACGGAGGAATTCCATGGCACAGAGCAGATTTTCGCGCCGCTCGGAGGGCGGCGATAACAATATGCCCATGCAGGGACAGGCACCCCGTCAGGCATCGGAGATGCCCATGCAGGAGATACCTTCCGCACCCGAGCCTGCTCCCGAAAGGACGGCAGGAAGAAAAGGCGGCGGTCTGGGTGCTTTTGCCGCAAAGGCAAAAGAAAAACTCGGCAGTGCCGCAGGAAATATAAAGGGAGTGTTCTCCAAGGAGGACAAGTCGGGAAAAAAGCCCCGTACCGCAGAGGCGGACGTACCCTTTGAGGCTCCTGCCGCACCCCCTGTCAGTGAGGAATATGTGCCTCAGGCTCCCATGCCTCAGGCATCTCAGAATGCAGCACCGCAGATGCCGCAGGAGGCACATCCTCAGCCTGCACCTCATGACGATACCGAGCCTGCACCTCATGTCAATTTCAGACAGCGCTCCGAAGCTTCCCGCACCGTTCCCGAAAGGGAAAATGCTCAGCGGAGCGGACAGGAGCAGGGTCTTCCCAGCCGCTGGGACGCAAGAAACCGAGGCGGCGAGCTTTACTTTTCCGACCGTATGTCGGACAAGGGCTTCAAAGCAAAGGAGCCTGAGGAATTTGAAGTAAAGAAGCGTGCCGCGTATCAGGGTCAGGTCGTTGGACTTTCCAGCAGTTCTCACGATGACGACGGAACTGAGCATTTTTATACACCCAATATCGATGTAGGCGACGAAAACCGCCGCACCAGATACAAAAAGAAAAACCGCCGTCCGTTAAAGCTCTGGCAGAAGGGCGTAATAACAGGCGTATGCATAACTGCCGCCTTTGTGGGCTTTATCTTCGGAATGATAAATCTTATGCTTATCGGCAAGATGAATCATATGGACGTCAGCGGCTCAAAGGACATGAACGATCTTTATTTCTATTCGCCGAAAATGGTGTCTTCCATAATCGATGATACTCTTTCCATCGACCAGGAGGATCGCACAAGGCTTACCAAGCTCAACGATGCCTTTGAGCTTTCAGACCTTGCGGTCAAGTCCGACAAAAATGTGCAGAATTTCCTCTGCATTGCCCTTGACGAGAAGGACAACGCGGACGCGATCGTGATAGTGTCCATTGATGAAAAGACCAAGAAGGTACGCTTTGTAAACATTCTCCCCGAGCTTTACGTCCCTCTTGCCGACCAGATAGACGGCATAAACTACGGCTCGACCCTCAGACAGATATATGCCTACGGCGGAGCGGCAATGCTCGCCGATACGGTGGAGGATACCCTCAAGGTTGCCGTTGACAACTATTTCGTGCTGGATTTCACAGCTTTTGAAACGGTTGTAAATCATCTGGGCGGTGCTGATATCACCATTACCGAAGAGAAAATATCCTACTGGATGGCGACAAACAAGTATGATCCCCAGAACCGCTTCGGCGGCACGGGACGCTTTACCCTCAGCGGTGAGGAGGCACTTATTTATTCGAGAATGTCCGAGCTCGACAACTCCTTTGCAAGAGCAAACCGCCAGCATGAGATGCTTGCAAAGCTCTGTGCAAGGCTTTCCGAATACGGTACTCTTGACCATGTTTCCGTCCTTTACAATGCCCTGAGCTATGTCACCACCGACTGCGCACCCGGCAAGATGCTTTCCCTGTGCGGAAATATGAAAAAGTACGGTGATTATGAGGTCAAGGCTGTCACCGTGCCTATTTCGGGTACCTATACCGAGGGATATGTGAGCGGTAAGTATCTGCTTGCGTCGAACATAACCGTAAATGCAAACGATATTCAGCTTTTCCTCTACAGCAACGATATGACCTATGCCGATGGAGGCGTGGAGGTAAATGTTCTCCTGCCCGAGCTTACCGAGGTGCTTGATGTACCCGAGGAGCCTGCTTCTTCAACGGATATACCCCCCTCTGACGCGGCATAAAATAATTAAAGCCCGCACCGAAAGGTGCGGGCTTTTCTGATAACTTACTTTATGAAGCGATGCTTGCGCTTATTGAAGTATATAATGTTGAGAATGAGCATAACGATATTGATTACAAAAGAAGGGAGCAGAGCGCCTGCATCAAATTCAAGATAGGGAACGAATGCCTTGCAAGCACCGATATAAAGTGCACCGAAAATGGGAACGGCTGCATACACAGCGGTAATCATTGAAGGAGCGGCTTTCTTGTACTTTGCAAGAGCAAATCTTGTGACGATGCAGAAAATTGCGTGCAGGAATGCAGCTATGCCGTAGACAACGTCAATTGTCTTGAGCTTCGGGAAGATGGCGTACATGAAATCCGATGTGCCCTTTACCCTGGTTTCAATATCGTAAACAGCACCGGTAACATACTGGATGCCGTTTATGATGCTGATGACGGCGGCTGCAAAAAGCGCGAAGTAGATAAGGAAACTGTACCACTTCATGCCAAGTCCGTCGTTGTAGACGGAGTCGTTGTTTTTCTCCTCAGGTGCGGTTTTTACTGTGGCGGCAGGTGCGGCCTTGGGGACTACCTCGTAGGTCTTTTCTTCCTCGGACTCTTCTTCCTCTTCCTCGGGCATGATAAGGATCATGTCGGACTCTGCTTCTGCCTCGGGTACGACTTCAGGCTCTGCCTCAGGCACGACCTCGGGCTCTGCCTCAGCGACAGCTTCGACAGCCTCAGTGGCTTCGGATTCTGCGACTGCTTCTGCAGCGGTCTCAAAAGTGGTTTTCTCGTTTTCCATTTGTTTTTACCCCCAATAATAAAGATGTGCATATATATGCATGAAAATTATATAATAATATATTCGGTTCGTCAATAATTTTATTAAAAAACAAAACCTCTGTATGCAAACAGAGGTTTCGGTATTATTCAGCTTTCTGCTTTCGTTCTGCGGATATACTTTACAAAGGCAATTACCATGAATGCGGTAAAGACAGCGAAAAGTATGGCGCCAAGAATCTGGAATCTGCCCCTTACTATTTCCGTTATCAGACGTGAATAGCGGGCAGTGCCTGTACGGCGCAGGGATTTTTCAAGGAATGGAGCCAGAGTGAACATGGCGATTCCCGACAGACCGAACACCGCCGCATTGAAGAAATAGCCTGTACGTCCGCGTATAAGAAGGATAAGCACCAGCATATGAAGAACCGTTGCGGTCATGGAAATGAATTTCACATCGTTGAAAATGAAACGCAATGTGTCAAGCATTTCGCTCTCCTTTGTAAGCGAATCCACGGCAGAGGAGACCGAGCGGCTGAATTTTTCGGTGTAAACATCAAGGCTTACGGAAAGATAGTCCTCTATCTCCTGCTCGGGTATTTCGCGGCCTGTTGTGTATTCGGCTACGGCACACAGATAATCCTCTATCAGGGCGTTGTTTATTATGGAGTAATCCTCATTGTAAAGAATAAAGCGCATACTGCCCGTAAAGACGTCCGCAAAGAGCGCATAAGCCTCAGGCAGGCTGTATATTTCTTCAAAATTTATGCTCCCCGCACTGCCGCCGAAGTTTTCCACAAGCTCCTCGGTGTTTTTTTCAAAGTTGCTGTCTATGGAAAGCTCGGTGGAGCGCACAAGCTTTGCAAAGGAATCGGAGGAATTGAGAACATCTGCTATATAATTTTCATCAAGACTCAGATCGATGGCGAAAAGCGATGACGCCAGCATCATATATACAAACATGAAAACAGATATAAGTATTGCAGATATCAATCTTACTATTTTCACAGAGTAACACCTCGCTTATATAATCAGCATTGTGAATATACTTTTTATAATGATAACACTTTCGTAAGTGATTGACAATTGCTTTTTATAAAAAACTATCAAAATATCATATAATATTACACATATAATATAGAATATGCTAAAACAGCAAAAGATGAGTATAAATACGGACGGAGGCTGCAGCAAGACAGGATATCGTTGCTTGACTTAGCAGGTATAATCCTATATAATAGTCGGGCAACAAATTATAATGTTTTAAAGAGGTACATACAATGAAAAAGATTCTCATTGCGCTTATGATCGTCGTATCTATGCTTGCAATCACCGCCTGCGGTAAGGCTGACAGCGATTCTGCCGCAGCAGATGCATCTGCAACTGATGCTTCCGCAACCGATGCATCAAATACCGATGCAACTCCCACCGATGCAATTCCTGCTCCGGAGGGCTTTACCGGCTGCATCGTCGGTGATATCTATTTCTGCTATCCTGAGGATTACAAGAAGGCTGATGTTTCCGCCACTGATACAGTAACCGTCAGCGCAAGCGGCAATACAGGCGCAAATTTCTCCGTTACAAAGAGCAAGGCATCTGAAACGGGTGCTGCTCTCCTCAGCAAGTCTGACCTTGATGCCATAGGCGAAAAGGGCGCAGCCGACCTCGGAAAGGTTTTTGGCAGCGGCGTCAAGACCGCTTACACCTATGTCGACAGCGGAAGCTTCCTCGAGGACAAGGGTACTTATTTTGATTTTGACATTACCGTCGAGTATGTGGATGCAAAGTTTACCCAGACTCTCAATTACCGTCAGATATATGTGGGTAAGGGTACTGATATCTACGTCTTCACCTTCGCATCAAACACTTCCTTCGGCGACAGCGCCGCTTCCGAATATTTTGCTGATGTTATCGGAAGTATCGCCTTCAATGAGGCTGAGTAATTTAAGATCATAAGGGTCGGAGGCAGAATCGCCTCCGACTTTCTCTTTGGAGCAATCAGGCAAATTGCACTTGATTTTGCATATGCCTTGGGTTATAATAATATGCACTGATGTGAATATACGCCGGCGTGATGGAATTGGCAGGCGTGCGGGACTCAAAATCCCGTGGTAGCGATACCGTGTGGGTTCGACCCCCACCGCCGGCACCAAACTATACAAATCCGAACCCTGTACCGATTGGGGATGGGTTCGGATTTGTTGTTTATTTCAACTGAATCAGGCGCATTTCACCACAGCGTTAAATGCCCGCACTATTTAAATCATACTCATCAATGAGAAGGCGAGCCTCCTCATTGATGAGTATATACATTATTTGCAATCACGAACACACTCAGCCAGAAAACAAAACTTACTCCACATGAACAGCGGAGTAAGTTTTGTTTCTTAATTTTCCTGACCAGGAGGCTTTTGGGGCTGTCCGCACAATTTTGTGCATGGTCTTTCTCGGTATGGGGTTTGCTTAAAGCATATAGACCATCACTCTGTGTCAGTTATGCACACTTAATTGATCTCAATCGTCATGTTAGTGGGCAGCTCCGGAAGTGTGGCGGCATTCAGGGAAGGATCTGAGTTTCCAATGTGTATCATGCTGGTACTGAGCCATTTGAATGCAGATGTAAAGTCATTGTCCGTAACTTTCAGCGTTTTGGTACACGGATAGGATGCAAGGTGTTTTTCATCTGCACCGGAAACTGCAACGGGGAAAAAGATCACTCGTTTTCTGTCCATAGCATCCTGAAGTCTGCGTTTAGCTTCACTTTCAAGCTGGGGATCGGTGGGAAGGCCGTCAGTAATCAAAAACAGCCAGGGACGCCATGCCAGTGTACTCGTAGTCTTATACAGAGATCTTCTTTCTTCTACAAGATCAAGTCCGGTAAGAATTGCCTGATTCAGACTGGTCATTCCTCTGGCTTTAAGCGGAGCAACTTCAACCTTGCTGATCGGAGCAAAGGGATGTACCACACTCACGTCGGAGTTAAATTCGATTATACAAAGATCTACAACTCCCTGTGCCTGAGAATCATTCATAATCTGATCTATAAGCAGCCTTATGCCTTCATTTACCTGTCCTATTGCATTACCATTCTTCATTGAATCCGATGTGTCAACAAGAACAGCACATGCAACATGTTTTTCTGCAATATTTTCCGGTAAAATTGCAGGCCTGTCATTGTAATTGCCGTAATTATCCATTTTTACATCTCCTTTTTTATTTTCTGAACAAAGTCATTCAGGCTTTGTTTAACAGCATAAAACAATGCATTAAACCATCACTCTCAGCTGCGTTTATTACCGTTACGCAACCGGTATCATCAAACATTGTTTCCATTTACATTACATCTCCCGGACCGAAAAAATTCAATAATTAAAACTTATTTTTATTGCCCCGAAAATGTGTGTTTTCATTTTGTCTTCTCCGGCGAATCAAAAATATGCTCTGTTATGGGGAGAGAAGGCAAAACAAATCCCTGACTATCTTCCTGCTCTAAGTCCCTCGGCGGTAAATCCCAGTATCTGTTAATTACCCGGTCATAAAGCTCTTCAACTTCATTGCAAAAATCACCGAAGCTCATTACATGTATATCTTTATCCGCATATTTTCCTTTCGTGAAATGCGGCAATAAGAAATCTATTTTTTCAATAACTCTATCATCCGTAACAACAACAGAAAGCAAACAGGTTTTTTGAGATTCGTAGATAATTGTCAACATTTCAGATATTTTGTCTGCATCATTTCCAAACCATCCATCGGTAATCAATATAACCCATGGTATTTTTGATATAGTTGCAGTCAATCTAAATAACTTTTTTCTTTCTTGAAGCTTTAACATACAAATACGCACTGCATCTAAAAGACGAGCTCTAACATTTTCTTCTGTTTTTATTTCCGGAGCAATAAACCTACTGCCACGCTCAAAACAACCAACACTGATTGTACTGCCAAATTCAATCAGGCACACGTCAAAACAGAGGCACGTCTCATTGTACCGATTGTTTTTGAAAAACATCTCCAATACTTTGATACATTTGTTTAAGCGTTCTGCCGCATGGTTGTTGGATATCGACGTTGTATCCGCAAGTATAAAGCACGGTATATAACTTTCAGCACAATACTCCAAAATTTGAATTTCAGTCATATATGCACCTCTCCTTCATTGTGCTTCTATTCCCGCGCTCTTATAAGAAATAACGCGGAAATGCATGTTTATATAATAAATCAAAAACAGATGCTTCAAAATTAAAATCATCGCACTTAATAATTTGCGTATGCTCATATGTACTCATGTGTTCTTCTGCATCTTCGTCTGTTATAATATATAGCTGTATTCCCTTTTTCTCAACTTCTAACTTTAGAAGTTCTTTCGCACTATTCTCATGCTGAAAATCCATTGTCTTTCTACATGATATCAAAAAAACAACAGGACGGTAATACGAAACTCCTAATAATTTATAAAGCAATTTTCTCTTTTGGATAAGGTTTATGCCGACCATGATAGCTTCATTCATCCTACCGTCTTTTGACTCTGAACATTGAATTTTTTTGCGGTTATTCACCGAAAAACGCTTAACAAATTCTATTTCATCGTTAAATTCCACTATCCCAATATCTAATTTATCACCAAAAATTCTATCGTCATTAATTTCATCCAATAACTTATCCATGCTACGTTCAATATTATCTATGCCCGCTATATCATTCATAGATACCGACGTGTCTATAAGGAATAGGCACAACATTTTTGCCGTAAATAAATTTTTGGGCAATTCGTTTTTCTCAAATATCGGAGACAGCATTACAACCCCTCTTTTTATTCGGACTTAAGCCTGACGTACTCTGCCAATGAAGACATAAAAAATCTTTCATTTCCTTTTTCATCTACGATATAAAGTTCTCCATTTGTCTTCTGAACCGTTACGTAGCCCTCTATACCCAAGCTTTCTATGCAGTACACATCACTGCTTAACTTAATGCTTTCACGGACTCTGAGAGTGTTTTTCACAACATCTAATCTGGCCGATGAGTTCAGCCCAAACAAATCAACTTTTTCAAGCATAACCGTTCCAAACTCGGCAAGATACTCCTTATATTCATGCGCAAACCTGACGCCCAGCTCATTCTCTGCTTTTTCGATTTCAGCAGCAGATACTCCGCCAAAAACCTTGATAACACTTTTGTTGTTCTTTATTACATCAGAAATATTCATTTTTATCTATCCTTTCTTTAAAGTCTGTCCAGCCAATGTCTGTTTTTTTCTTTTTCGAATTGTGTTCTGTCAATTTCGCTTTCACTTTTGTTTGTATCGTGAAGAATACTATATACCTCTTTTGACCTGTGCTGATTAAAAGTCAGCTCTGCAAACGGGCTGCTGTGGTGCTGCCCCACATGATGAAGCTCTACGGTTTCTCCCTCTTTATCAATGGGAGATTTTCCGGCTTTTATTCTTTCTTCGTTGGTTCTTCCTGCTTCATCCTTTTGAGTCATATCAATATTTTCTGAAATCAAACATTTTCTTCCGTTTATTTCGACTTCACGCAAATTGGCATTCTGATACACTTCAAGCTCTTCTTTTGAATGCATGTATTTGTTTACTTCGTCAGAATATTCGCTTTTTTCGTTTATTTCCGCTCGCGTCTTTTCATCGTCCTCACTCGATTCATTAAGCTTCTCGTCATTTTTCACTCCTTCATTGTTTTCCTTTTCAAAGTCCATCGGGCCCATTTCTTCCACTTTGTCAACATTTTCCGAGTTTTCAACTTCTAAATTTTCATTAATTTCTCTTTCGTCCATAGTTCTTCTCCTTTGTGATTATTCCTTGATTTTTATACATATTTCATGTAAAATGTATTTAAATAAAGGGGGGATCTGTCGTGTTTGGATATTTAAAACCTCATTTAAAAACCTTTCCCAAGAATCTCAGGCAGCAATACCGTCAGATTTACTGTTCTACCTGTCGCTCTCTGAAGTTTTTTCACGGAATAAGAGGCTGCACTACTCTGAACTTTGAGGTCACTTTTATCAATCTTATCGCCATGGCACTCAGGGCCGACGAACCTCCATGCGCAACCTTTACTTGTCCCGCAACTCCGTTAAAGGTGATTCGCGGTATAGATTACACAGATCATTATCTGTCCCGTTCGTGTGATATTTCCCTGATGCTGACTTATCACCAGCTCGCAGATAACTCAGCCGATACGAAGAAAAAAATCTGGCCTCTTCTGATGAAGCTTTATAAAAACAGGGACTCTGCCGCAAAAGAGAACCTCGGGTTTTTTTCCTCAATTTTAGATGATGCTTTTGCTTCCTTCAACACAAAAGAAGCTGCAAAAGCCACCATAAACGAGTTGTCTGACCTGATAGGTCTGATTTATCAGGAATCCGCAGAGGCCATCTGTCATTTCAGAGGAAAAAGTTTCTTTGATGATTTTTCCTCCATGATGTATTCAATAGGTAATTGGATTTATCTGATTGATGCAGTGGATGATTACGAAGATGATTTGAAAAGCGGCAGTTTTAATCCTATTACTTGCTCAGATGATCTTTCATGCGCGATTGATGAGCTTCACAGATTCCACCGCGAAGCAGTGGCCGCATTTTCAAAACTTCCATTAATAAGATACCATCAGCTGCTTGACGGAATAATGAATGTTTCAATGGTCAGCACCATGGACTCTGTCTGCTCAAAATATAATTAAAGGGAATGATTATATGTCTACATTTTCCATTTCAATTTTGCATAATCACCTTAATTCGGTCAGCGAAGTTTTAAAGAACAATACCCAGATCAGTTCCCAGAACGATCTCCACCTTATGTGCAACAATTCTTTTTTTCAGTGGCACCAAAATATACTGGGGCTTATTCACAGGGAAGTAAATGATTCTTTTTCTCTCAGTTTTTCAGGTTCTCAGCTGCATGGAATCATCTTAAAAAAAGAGTGCGATAATTTTAGTGCCTGTAATTCTTACAGCTATTCAACCCCTAACTGCAAGATCACACTCGCAGACAGATTATCATGGCTTGAGGAATTGATGCAGTTCAGCTCTGTTAACAGCCTGCTCTCGTCAATGCCTGTCAATGTTATAGTCACAAATACCGCTCTTCAGTCCCCTGTCTCAGGCGAACTTCAAATCTCGTCCTGTTGCAGCACAGGAGCTTCATCCCCGTTTCGGGCCGGTGTTCACACTGGTACATCAGGTGTCTCCGGGAAAGGATTGCGCATCATTGTCACGGACAGTCAGAACTTTTCGCTCAGTATCGTTCCTAACAGGAAGACCGTGGTTTATCTTGTTGATAACAATATCCCTGTTATACAGTATCTCTGCATAAATAACGGTATCTATTGTTTTTCCGGTCCGCTCCATTCTTTTCACAACTTTGTGGATATGTGCACCGATGCGATTCTTCTTCCGGAAATAATTCCCGCCGTTATCAATTCCCTTAAAACCGACCGGAATTTTATTAACTGCAGCACTCTTAAAATCAAGCTGATACCCAAAGCATTGCTCAGCATGGTTCCAATATGTGACGCGACTATACCCAACCGGCTTGAACTCAATACGTCCAAGCCTATTACGGTCGCTATGCTTCCCGGAAAATCTGCAAGTCTCAGATTTTCCGTGCCGGGTCTGTTGGGCTGTGACGGAAAAAAAATATCCGGAATAAAACCTGGAAAAACTCAGTTGTCTATCAGCTACGACGAAACGTCGCCTCCTATATTCACCCAGACCATAGAAGTGTATGAGATATTCAAAGTTAAGTCGATAACACTGAGCTGCAGCAAAACAACCATCTACAAGAATGATAGATTCACCGTTAGCGCAAGTTTTTTCCCTTCCAACTCTGTAGATATTTCCTCTCAGAAATGGGACATCAGCAACCGCAGTGTCCTAACTCCTAACAGCGACGGTAATTTCACCGCCGTTGGAAGCGGCACTGCGACGATTACCGTTAATGTCGGTTCAGTGAAGAGCAGTATTACGGTCACTGTTCTTGAGTCGGCCGAACGGATTTCGCTCCCCTCAAAATCCGTTTCTCTCAAAGTAACCGCTTCGCCCATGAAGTTTGAACCGGGTATTCTCCCTTCGTCCGCAAAGAACGGAAACATCACCTGCACTGTTTCAAACTCATCCGTCGCAGATTACGACCCTTATTCGAAGCAGATCATTCCAATCAGCGAAGGAACAGCTTATCTTCAGATTGTTCTTTCTGTCAACGGACTTGTGAAAGATACTGCCTCTGTCGCAATTAATGTTCTTCCAAAGTACCGTGTACAGAACCCCACGCATACACTTGTTTTCACCATTATGCTGACGATCATTTCGATTTTCACAGTGTATACAATTCTGAATCCTATCGTATGTATCGCTGCTTTTGTATTTGCAGTCTGGCATATGATTTCACAGCGATTCAGCCACAATTCACTGATCACATCACTTGTATGCATTGCAGTGCTCATTGTTATCAATGTATTGATTTATCTGGTCTAATACGACAATATTATAATTTTGTTCTTATCGTCGTAAAAAGACAGTAACTGCACGCTTTTTCCAAGCGCACCGGCAATAGTATTTGCAGCCTCACTGCATAAACGATCATTCCAGCTGAACTGACTGCCCATGAGTTTTATCTCCATGGCTCTTCTGCCTTTCATCGCTTCGCGTCTGACAGTCGACAGCAGCTGAGAATCATTGTATGCAATGAGGTTGTTTCTTTTGTAAAAGTTCAGATCTGAAACACTGCAGCGAGGGACAATCGTTCTGTCCCAGCTGTGTGTGTGTTTCATTTCGTCATCATCTTTCATAAAGTATGCATGCAGGGCGAACTTTTTTCTTAGTTCAGGACAGCCTTCAATCAGGTTTGCATCCCATGTAACATCAATATGCGCACAGTGATCTCCAACCCTAACCATGTTCCATGCATGCATTATATTGTCTTCCTGTTCAACACTTTTTCCTTTTACTATAACGCATGTTACCCCAGCCATTTCACATAAAAGCTTAAAGGTCTTCGCATAGCTGTCACACACACCCTTAAATTCTGCTAAAACACCAACCAGACTGTGATGCTTTTGATTTTTTGCCTCGCTCTTGGAGTAGTCAATGTTCTTTGCAAACCAGTCGTGAATACAAAGAACCTTTTCATAAGGATCTTTTGATGAAATATCCAGAGAATTTAAAATCGCCTTGGTGCGAGCTTCTATTTCATAAAGCAAAATCCGAGCTTCATTCTTTGAAAACAGGTATTTCATGTTCACTTTGATAACATCTGAAAAAAGCGAATATGAATACGTTATGTAATAATAATCTACATAGAACAGCAATGGATTATCCAGGATTATAAATGAAACAATCTCCATTAACCTTTCCTGTTTAACGCCTCTGACCGTCACTGTCGGCACGAAGTTTTTCCATGCCTCGTACATCTCGTCGTAGGCTCTAAGCTCCGAGCCTTTTAACTGCATTCTGTAAATTCTTGTTGTTTTAATTTCCATGTGTCATTTTCTTTTCATAGGTTACTTATTATGTCTCTGATATATTCAGCTATAATCCGTGCCAGGTCTCCAGGAAGGATGTCAAAATATCCAACTGCCGTGTTAAGAAGCCAAAAGCCACAGTACGCATAAAAAACCGTTTTTGGAACTATACCCAAAAAGCTTGCCGCTGTATATTTCCACAGTTTCATTCCGCATATGCCTGAAGCCAGACCCGCAAAATCATAGATCGGCAGCGGCACAAAGGAAAAGATAAAAACCCATAGAAAGCCGTTTTTTTCTATTTTGGGCAACAGCCATCTATATACTTTGGATTGATCCACAAAAACTTTTCCGCATCTGCCGCAAAAATAACTGGTATGGTCTCCAATCGCTGCTCCTACGCCTCCGAAAAGTCCGCAAAGCAACGGATTCAAAACCAAAGATGCTCCGATTACAATCAATGTCGAACTTGAAGGAACTAGCACTGACGTATGTGATCCCAGGCATGCAAGAAAAAGAAACAGGTAACTGAGGGCCGCTCTTTCTTTTACATCTTCCTGGAAAACTATAAACATCAGCGCAATTGTCAGGCTAATCAAAAATCCAAAAATGCTTTTCAGAATATCTTTCGCACTTTTCTTATTTTTATTATCCCATACATCAATAATTTTTAATGGTTCAATACTACTCATAATTTAATATCCTTCAGGGAATTACTCTCCTACTTCACACCAGGGACAGCTGTTATAGTGCTCCGGCCACACATGGCGGCGATTGACAGAACAGATTTTAAATTTATCATCCTTCAGCACCTTAAACAGAGCCCTTGTCCATTCTTCCGCCGTAGGTCTGCTCTGAATGTTCAGATTAGAACTGGAATAGGTAAACGCTCTTTTAAACAAATCCTGAACCTCGTAGGGAAGCATGCTGAAATTGGGTGCGTTAACTGGTGTTGTCATTCCGGGCAGGTTTCTTATGTACGGGGATCTTCCTTCCGCAATGTCAGATTCAAGAGGAGACTGTCCCACTGAACTTGTTTTTATTTTTACCACGCGGCAGTTAAATGGATGATGTCCGTTCATGAGGATTTTAAAAATTGTCATCGCCAGAGAAAAGTCATCTGCATGCACAGAAAACTTATTTGCGCCTTTTTTCAGATTTCTTCCCTGAAGCTCGGGAGCAAGACACTCTCCTACGCCAACATAACAGCGAAATTCTCTTCCCGATGCTTTGTCTACAATATTGAATGAATCTGAATCAATAAGGCAGACTGAACCGTGTCCGTCAATTACAATATTCTTCGGATTCATATCCCCTACAACATGTCCGGCTGCATGTACCTTGCTTACCACCAACGCCAGATTGTATGAATAAGCAAGCAGGGTTCTCCATGTAAAAGACGGAAATGATTTTACTCTCGAATCCGAACGGTAAACATCGTATATCTTGTGTGTGCTGTTAACACGGGGCATTATAAATCCGCAAAAACGGCCTTTTTCATCGTAAAGTGCTTTTGTTGGCCATGCAATCAGCAAGTCTCCGTTGTATGATGACTGTACAGTTTTTTTTATCATCAGCAGTATTTTGCTCTCGCGCTCTTTAAGCTCCTCCTCGGAGGCTATAACCTTGTCATTGTAAATTTTTGCAACTTCATTGGAGTGGTTTTTTATTAAGTAAATATCGCCTTCTCCGCCTCCGTCAAAATGATGCGTCAGCTCATAGCGCTTTCCGTCTTGATCTACACAAATCATAATCTATCCTCGTTTCCTTGCTCTTTTTGCCAGACAAGTCTCCTGTTTACTCCTGCGCAACAGCATCTTCAGTCTCAATCTTCTCCTCTGCGGCTTCAGTGTTTGCCGATTCCTCGATTTTTTCAGGCTCATCCTCCACTGTTTCGGTCTGTGCCTCGGCAGTTGCTTCAACCTGAACATTCTGCTCGGGTTCTACAGCCTCAGCGGTCTCTTTTATTCTGTTCTGTTCGAACTTATCATAATCTGCGTACAGGAGTTTGTTCTGTTTTTCATAGAACTCATTGATCTTCCTGGTGTAATCCTCAAGGTCAAAATCCGGGTCGCTGTAGCCCTTAAGGTTTTTGCATACGACAAGTGAAATATCATCGGTTATACGCTGTGCAATTGCTTCGCTCTGCATGTATTCCGTAAGAGTTGATGCCAATACGCAGTTCTTTTCCTTTTTGTTTTCCTTTTTTACAAACTGCTGTAAGAAGGGCCAGTATACTATTTCGTCCAAAGCCTCAGTACCTACAACCGTATCAAGAACACCATCAGTCATGGCGAAAAATGCTGATACAGGCTTGCCGGCAGTGCCGAAGCTCCAATGATTGCCGTTGCTGATAAGAGGAATTACCGAGGATGCAGTATCTCCCTTGTTTCTTTTTGTTATCATCTCTACGGTCTTGTCGTTGTACACAACAACGACGCCGCAGTCACCTATGTGTCCGAAGCTCAGATTGATACCGTCATAAATAACCGCTGTCAGTGTACTTGCCAGCGTAAGCGGTGCCATTTCATGGTTGTCCGCATAGTCTATAACTGCATTATATGCTTCATCAAATCCTTCACGGATGATTTTTTCATAGGTTTCTGTTTTCAGCATCTTTTCTACAGACTCTGTAAGCTTTTCGGTAATATAATTCACTACTGTCTCTACAGCAGTTTTTGCACCGATTGCAGAGTTGATACAGGAACCGACACCGTCAGCAATTGCTGCTACGGCATATGTTTTATTCCCTTTGCTTTTAATTGTCTTGTAAAGGCTGTAATCCTGACATTCCACATTCTTTTCCTTATGGCTGGAACCCTGTACCGATGTTCCGAAAAACATCGGCTTGTTCAATGACCCCAAAACCTGCATCTTCAGTTCTTTCTGCTTCTTTACTTCTTTATTATTTTTCATAAACATTGTAATCTCCTTTTTGTTTTACAGGGAAATAATCTTTCATCTGTCAAAGCAACAGTCCGATAAGCACTACAAGGAGTATCGCAGAAACAAAAACTCCTGCAACAAGAAACGGGAAAGCAATTGTTTGTATCAGCATTCCCATTATCAGTCCGAATGCAAGGACCAGAAGCAACACGGATAACAAACCGAATACATAACATGCCCATACTTTTGTTTTGTCCATAAATATCTCTTCGCCAAACAAGCTGCTTAATGCCCATGACATCAGGAATCCTATGCCAACTCCAATTATCAGCATGTATAGCACATACAGTGCTGATGCAAAGAAATCGGCTAAGCTGGTTATACAGTTTGTAATTACTGTCATGCACAGGCATCCGCCTTCAGGTTCTGCAGGACCTGAGCCTCCCAAAAACAATTCTTGCAGCCATGGTCTTAAAAGCAACGCAAACAGGACACCGGAAACTACCATTACCCGTCTGTAAGCTCTTATCGCAGGACTTTTCTTCGGCTTATTCTTATAAACCGGGTAAAAACTTTTGGTGTACGAGCAGTCCTTCTGTCCGTAACCCTGCTGCTGGCCTGTCCGGTTCTGGGGATTCTGTCCGCGACCCTGCTGCTGGCCTGTATCGTTTGAGTCCGTGGTCTGTGTATATTTCTTTGTGGCCGTTTTTTTCTGATGTGTATCTTTTTGCCAGATGTTCGTTGGCTTGTTTTTTTGATTTTGTTCCGCGGATTCACCCTGAACAGTGCCGCGCCAGGAAATATTGCCGGTGCTTTGATTGTTCGAGTACAGTGCCTTTTCCTGCTCTTCTCGAATCTCATCGCATTTTTTCAAATATTGATTTAAATCAAAGTCCGGTTTACTGTACTCCGTTCCAACGTTGCATATAGCCAATATTGTAATATCATCGGAAACTTTGGATTTTACTTCGTTGCCGTTTACCAATCCTTCGATGATATTTTTCATTTTTCTGTCGGCATCGACAGACTTTGAGATTAGAAATGATTCAAAAAAAGGCCAATAAATGAGTTCTTTGGTTTTTATTTCCGGTGCCACGACATCCAGGACACCATCTGTTAGCATACAGCACATTACAATTTTTTCTGCTACGCCGATTTCCCACTTACCGCTTTGCAGGGGAATTACGCTGTTGGCTTCCTCTCCCTTCTGCCTTGTTGAAATCATTTCATATTTTCCGTCAGTGTTCAGTGTTACAATGCCTGAATCTCCCGCGTTGCCAAAGAAAACGTCACATCCGTCATAAATTGCCACCGCTAATGTTGACGAAAATGAAAGCACAGAAGCGGAACTCCTGTCTGCTAATTCTTCAACCCGATTTCTGGCATGTTCAAAAGCTTTGTTGATCAGAGTTTTGAAGTAGTTGAAGTATTCAGCCTTTTTGATTTTAATCTCTCTGATTTTAATATTAAAAATCTCATTTTCAATATAGTCTATCGCTGATGTAACCGCTTCTGACGAGCCTTCAGCTGACCTGTTGCACGAACCTACTCCGTCAGCAATTGCTGCGACCACAAATGTCTCTTTATCCTTACTGGTGATTTTCCGAAGGCCGCAGCTATCCTGACATTCCACGCCTTTATCTACATGCGATGTTCCTTGTTCACTTTTTCCGTATGCAACTATTCCCATATTAATCCCTCATTGCATATAATAATATTCAAACATTTTAATCGCTTATATGCGTATATATTATGAATTACCGCAGCAGGCGCATACCAAAGCAAGACCAAGCAGAACCAAAGCAAGGTATATTATGCAAATTACAATCACAATTGCCAAGGTCACTATTGCACCGGCAATAAACGTTGCTATCGGCATCGCTGCAGCCAGCAGGTACCAAGGCCATACTCGGTAAGACTTCCGGTAGGAATCACTGCACCATTTGGCTATAAACCCACCTATCACACCGCCTATTACAGCAAGAATAATCTGCACCAAAATGGAATCTATGTTTGATGTAATGCTGTTCATTTCCGACCACTCGATACCGTTAAGAATGTTTAGGAACGGTCCTCCAATGAAAAATCCGGATGCAATACCTGCTATTATCAAAACAGCATAAAGCATACCTGCGCTTCTATATGTTTTCGCTGCATTAAAGCCACCGTATGTAGTGTTCTGGTTGTATGTATTTCCGTAAGAGTTGGCATTGTAAGTCGGTGCAATTGTTTTGGTCTGGGGTGTTGTCTTTACGGGGGCAATGGCGGTGGTGGTATTGATTTTTTTCATAATATTATACATTCTGTTTTCGCGTTCACACCACGGGCATGCACCATAATCTGCTGCATATTGTTTGAAAAAAATATGAGAAGAGTCTTCTGCGCATCTGGTCAAAAGGTCACCATCATAGAATTTCACCAGGGTGTTTGCCCATTCAGCTGCAGTGGGACGGTTTTTTCTTGCGGTCATTATGGTTGCCTGAGTATAATCAAAGGCCTTTACAAACAGAGTCCTTATTTCATTGGGAATCATTTTGAAGTCCGGGGCCAGGGCAGGGATCGCACCGGCCTGTGTCAGTTTAATATACGGACAGTCTCCGTTCTGCATTGCCTGGACTTCTTTTGATTCGCCTGATGATGAAACTGCTCCCTGAACCGCCGCACAGTTGAAGGGGTGATTTCCCTCCATAAGAATTCGGAAAAGATTGATTGCAAGAGAATAATTATCTGATTCTCTTGTAAACTTTGCACTGGGCTGATCAAGTCTTCGTCCCTGAAGCTCCGGCGCAATATAATCGGGATAACCAACCATGCATTTGTAATTTTTGCCGCTTACAGGATCTGAAATGTCAAAGGAGTCTGTATCAATCAGAATTACCGAACCGTCTGAATCAACGAAGAAGTTACTCGGGTTCATATCGCCTACAAGATGCCCCGCTTCATGGACGCGCCCAACACCGATTGCAAGATTTATGGCAACTCTCAGAGCGTATGACCAATCATACTTGTTGGGCTTGAACATTACTTCTCTGGCACTCTCGCGGTACACAGAAAACAGCTTGTATTTTACATTTATTTTAGGCATAAGATAACCGCAGAATGAACCGTTATGATAAAGCAACTCACTGGGCCACGCGATAAGCAGCTTTCCGCTGTTATCATACGGATTCTTTACCGGATATTTTAACATCAGCTTAAGCTTTTCCTCCATGAACTGAGGGGTACATACCTGGGTGTACTTTTTTGCAGGGTCATAAATTTTTGCAACTGTTCCGGAATTCACCTCATATACATCGCCTTCTCCGCCTCCGCCAAGGCGCTTTCCGATATTATACGATTTTCCTTTTGAATCAACGCATACTGCTCCTGTAGTTATCTGTGCCATATTGTCTCCACCTTTTTCTCGTTTATTTGCTTTTCACACCTATGTCGGAATAGAAATACCTGTATTGTTCAACAGTCATTCCTCTACAATATTTTAAAAATCCCCCATAAAAAGCAACTATTGATTATTTTGCCCGGAATTATTCGAATCAACAAATTTTCTTGCAACTTCTGAAATTTTATTTGCTTTATCCTGTACAAACTCAGCAGTTTTCTGTGCCCCGTTGTCGATAAGCATTGCTGCTTTTTTTGTAACTTTGTTAACCTCTGAAGAAATCCTTTTGTCCATGTTATCAAGCATTCCAAATAATTCTTCAATAGTAACTTCTTCAGGCTTATTATTGCTGTCCGTATTTTTATCATTAAATGCGGTTTTTTCTGCCTGCACCGCTGTCTTTTCCTGCCATGTCATATATTTCGGTGCGTTATCATTGCCCCGGAATTGACCGTTGCTCTGGGGTATGCGCTGACCGTTTTGCGCTCTCTGCTCCGATTGTTGGTGTACGCACCGGTTATTCTCTCTGTTTTCCGGTGCTGTTCTGCTCTCTTCGCCATATCTGTAAATGCCAGTTTTTTGTTCTTGTTCATACGGCTTGTTTTTAGCAGGTGTTTTTTTCTGCACCCCAAGCTTCCTCTGTTTTTTTGCGTTTTCATAGTCAACGTATAAGCTTGCTTCTCTCTTTTTTTGGGCTTCGTTAACTTTCGCGAACCATTTTTCCGCATCCCATGCAAGGTTATCCATGGCATATTTTATTTTGTTCTGATTTGATGCAACGATCAGCGTTACATCATCAGTAACTTTGCTCGTAAACTGGGATCCCGTAATCCAATTATAAAGCTGTGCGCTTATTTCCTTCTCTTGCTGTGAATCTGAAACGGGTTTCAGCATGTACTCCCCGTACATAGGAAAATAAACAAGATTATCAAGGGCCTCTGACTGAACCCCGCAATCCAGAATACCGTCTGTCATAAGTGCTATGGATACAACCGGTTTCTTTGCACTGCCGAACATCCATAATTTATAACCACCGTTCAACGGGATAACGCTGTTTGCTTCCTCTCCTTTGTGCCGCTTCGTTATCATTTCATATGTTCCGTCTTCATAGAGCGCTATTATCCCGGAATCTCCAATGTGCCCGAAGGACAGCCGTTCTCCATCATACACCGCCAGTGTAAGCGTTGTGGAATAGGAAAACATCGTTCTTTCGCTTTCATCTGCAATTTTCTCAATGGAGTCGTATGCTTCGTTAAATGCATTGTAAATAATATCTTCGATAAGATTGCTGTTCCAGCCATCCAGCTTCTGAATGTCTCTTTCAACGGCTGCCACACTTGCTTCAACCGCACACTTTGATCCAATATCAGACATTATGCAGGATCCAACTCCGTCTGCCACCGCTGCAATTATCAGCTGCCGCCCGCAAAAATTCACAGAGGTGTATCTCATACTGTCCTGGCATACCAGATTTTTCTCTATATGTGATGCCCCTGTTGAAATTGCACTAAGCACGCTTATCAAACAATCGCCCCCATTATTTCTATTTGAGTCTGTATTATCATTCTTATTATCCCTCAAGATACAACATGCGTACGCCAACCTTGAAAATTGTCAGGCGTACGCATGTTTGAGACGATATATTTATCGGTTCATTGCAGAAACTGACAAATACAAACCAAACTATATTTAGGTAATGTTGATCTTAATCGGCTCTCCGGGGAACTGAGGAAGTGAAAGCGAAGCCTCGGAGGTATCTACCTTACTGTTGCTGATAATACTCTGGCTGAGCCATACGAAAGCTCTTGTAAAGTCGTTGTCAGAAACTTTGAATGTAGCAGTGGAAGGATATGTAGCAAGATGGTTTTCGTCAGCATCAGCAACTGCAACGGGGAAGAATACAACCTTTCCTGCTTCAAGAGCTTTGGACAGTGTTCCCTTCGCCTGAGACTCAAGTGAATCATCGGTGGGATAGCCGTCAGTTATAAGGAACATCCACGGACGCCAGTACGGTGTGCCGATAGACTTATAGAGCTGCTTTCTCTGGGCTATCTGATCAAGGCCGACAAGAATAGCCTCATTCATGCTGGTGCCGCCATCTGCTCTGAGTCGCGGAACTTCCACCTTGCTTACAGGTGCAAAGGGACAGACAACATTTACTGAGTTGTTGAACTCAATCAGACAAATATCAACAACACCTGAAGCCTGGCTGTCAGACAGTATCTGCTCTACGAGCATTCTGATACCGTCATTAGCCTGCTGAATGTTATTGTTTTCGGTCATGGAGCCGGAGGTATCAACCAGAACAACACAGGCTACGTGTTTTTCTCCGGTACAAGTAGGAGGAATAGAACCTCCGGGGAAAATTTCTTTAGATGCCATAATTACGTTCTCCTTTTTTATTTGTAATTATTTTACAGTAAACTACGTTAAAAGTCAACAAATTAGCCTTTCGATCTGCGCTTTTTTTGCAGATTTTGACGTGTGTTTTGCTGAACTCTTATTTATGCCGTGTTTCCTTGTGCAAACACATGCGTATAATAATCAGCTGCTTACATCGCGGATAATGATCTCGCCCGGAGGCTCCGGAAGTTCAATTGTACCGCCGGGAACAGGTGTGCTTGACTGAATTACACTCTGGCTGAACCACTTAAACGCTTCAGTGAAGTCATTGTCATCAATTTTAAAAGAAAGAGTTGAGGGGTATGTAGAAAGGTGCTTGTAATCCGCATCATCTGCCGCTACAGTAAAGAACAAAACCCTCTTATTGTCCATTGCTTCTTTAAGTTTCGCCTTTGCTTCTTCTTCCTTTTGGGTGTCTGAAGGATAACCGTCGGTTATAAGAAACATCCATGGACGCCAGTAAGGTACTCCCAGGTCATGGTATTCACGCTTTCTTTCCCGAATCTGTTCAAGACCGACAAGAATAGCCTCATTCAGGCTTGTACATCCGAATGCTTTCAGTTCGGGTATCTCTATTTTGCTTACGGGCGAGAACGGGACAACCACTTTTACTTCGTCATTAAACTCAACCAGACTGATGTCCACTACAGCTGCAGCCAGACTATCTGCAAGAATCTGATCAATCAAAGTTTTAATACCTGCATTCACTTTACCTATTGCATCCTTGTCATTCATTGAACCAGATGTATCAATAAGAAGCACACATGCAACATGCTTTTCTCCCAAAGCAATCGGAGGGATCGATCCTTCTGAAAACTTCTCTTTTGAGGGCATTCTTTTCACTCCTTTTCGAATCTTTTAATTTGTGGGGGCTCACTAAAAAAACTGATTTTTTGCTCTGCTTTTTAGCTCCTTTACCAAAATACAACAAAAAGAAACAAAAGTCAACATTTTCAAAACTTAAATTTATTTAAATTTTGAAACCACCGTATATTTATTTACCATGTATCGCCTTCTCCGTCATCGCCCGATTCGTCACCTATTTCATAGTCATCATAGGAATCAGGCTCATCCATCGGTTCGTCCTGAATGTTCTCCCCATCATAATTTTCCGTTTTTTCATTATCCGGTGAAGAATGAGTCCATCCATCGCTGAACTGTTCGTTTATTGAGCTGTATTTATCAGCTTCTTTGCAAGCCTCTTCATACTCCTCCTTTGAAAGACCGTGAAGCTCGGTATACTCCATTTTATCATTTTCTTCATCATATTTTAACACGTCTTTTTCCATTTCACTTATTTCGTCGTTATTCATATTGGTGAAAGAAAAGTGTATCTCCTGCTTATTTCCGTCTTTGTCCGTCATGGTATCACTTATCATATATGCGCTTGGCCTTTCGCTGTCCGAGCTCATAAATGCGGTCTTTTTTGTCTCGACATCATAACCTTGTCTTACCTTTTCAATTTCGTTGCGCTCAACATCACGATAGTTTCCTCGGTTTAAATCTCTGGCCTGAGCGTGAATGTTATCACCGACAGGAGGGCCGTTTTCACCGGCTGCAATAAGATGACCGCCATCATCTTTCTCTTCTCTGTCATCATGCCCCGCCGTTCTTTGTAAATACGCATTTCTCTCAGCTTTTTCGTCTGTCACACGGCCTATAGCCGTAGTTGTTCCGGTTTCAGTGTCAATGGTATATTTATATCCGTTATATGTAACCTCTCTTGTTCCCATAATAATATCCTTCCTTTATATTTCTTTAAGATTTATTATACTTCTGTACATATCTTGCGTCAATTCTTTTGTGATATTAATTAAGTTTTTCTCTACTTTTCTGTGTTTTTTATTAATATTGCTTCATGGCGTATGGACATTCACTCTTTCACATGTTATAATATTTTCAAAGAAGTTTCTTTTTATTTCGTAATTTTAGAATATTGAAAACAGGAGAATTATTATGGGATTTATTAACCGTTTATTTGGCGACGACGAGGAAGAAAGAAGAAGACAGTCTGAAATTCGTCCTATAAGACCCCGCAACGAGGATCGCGTTGAAAACGATGACTACATGGAGGACGAAAGAATGGAAGAACCTGAATCCATAGAAGGCAATTATGACGGTTACTCCGAGGAGGTCGACACCGGCGAAGCCATGGATGAAGGCAGCTTTGACGGTGAAGGAGACAGCGGAGAAGGAGATGGTGACGGCGGCGAAGGCGGCGGAGATTGATCCCGATCACCTGAGTTATTTTGCCGTTTTGTTTTTTGGAGGATAAATTATGAATAATTTTACACTTTCAAATACCCCGAACTCTGTCAACAGTATGAACGCCCAGCAGTTCCAGCTGGCAGCAGGGGAAATGGTGGACAAGGTAAAGATGTTTATCGACCGCGACTATATGGAAGACTGCGGGTCGTTGCCAGTCTACAATCTGAGAAAAGAGTTTTGTGATTTTTCCCAGATAAGGCTTATAAAACTTAATAAAATAATTCTGTCTCCCGAAGAAAATGTTAACAGCAAACTGGTTAATATTTTCAGGGCTATGTATAATCTTTCCAGTTCCTGCGTAGTTATCATTAACTGTAAAAACGGTCATACAGATTATTATATGGGAATCCGTTCTCTTTCCCATGCGCTCAACGCTGAGGACGCTTTCCGCAGTTCTCTGTCGGGAAATTTTCCCGGCTGTGAATACACTTCACTTAATAACAGTCAGATTGAATCTCTGTTAACCTCATCAATAAACAGCAATAGCGCATCAAACAGTGTTGCTGCTGTCAGCATTGTTCCCTCTGAACGCGATGGCAACAAGGAATATGTTCAGGGCATTGAGCGTTTTGTTGATTCCATGGCCGGAAACGATTATACCGCTGTTTTTATTGCTGCGCCCGTAAGCGGAACCGCGCTCGCCTCAAGACGCAGTGCGCTTGAGCAGCTTCATTCCGATATATCCGCTCTGGAAACTCTTTCTTCCCAGATGGGACAGAACTCATCGGTAACCACAAGCATTTCAACCACAAACACAATTACCGATTCCATTAATCATAGCATTGCTGACTCTGTAGGAAGCTTCAGTTCCAGCGGTACCAGCCGCAACACAGGAATAAACAGCGGCAATGCTGTCAATCTTCTGGGAATCACCTTCTCCCACGGCAAAGGTCATGGTTCGTCAACCATGATCAACTCCGGTTCCAATCAGGGGAATACTGTTACAACTGGAACAGCCAAGGGAACCTCTGTCGCAACCGGACAAAACAACGGCACCACTGACGGAACAACAAGAAGTGTCACCCTTTCCATGAAAAATAAGACTGTTACCGAGCTCCTGAAAAAAATCGACAGTCAGCTTGACCGCATCAGAAACTGTGAATCATACGGTATGTGGGAATGTGCAGGGTATTTTATTTCGTCTTCCCCTAACGTTGCTCGCATCGCTGCTTCAAATTACAGTGCACTGGTTTCGGGAACTCGTTCAAACTCCGAAAATTCTCACCTGAATATCTGGAGTCCCAAAGAAAACAAAGTCGGCACATACGGAGTTCTTAAAAATCTTGAATACTGCGCTCATCCTATTATTTCGCTCAACCAAAGCGGAAGCTCAATGAATGTTTTTTTCAACCACACCAGCTTTGTCAGCGGAAATGAGCTTCCGATCATGCTTGGTGTGCCCTATCGTTCCATTGACGGCGTTTCTGTAATGCGCATGGCAGAATTCGGACGCAGTGTTCAGCTGGCAAACACAGCAGTTTCATCCGCTCAAAATACGCCTCTAAAGGAAATCCCTCTCGGTCATGTATATCACATGGGAAAGGTGGAATCTACAAAGGTCAGCCTTTCTTCCGAAGCAATGAGGGGTCACTGCTTTATCACCGGTACCAATAACTCCGGTAAATCAAACGCAACGTTCCTTTCTCTTAACGGACTGTATAATATCGGGTGTAAATTCCTTGTAATTGAGCCTGTAAAAGGTGAGTATAAAAAGATTTTCGGCAGGCTTCCCGGTGTAAAAATATTCACCGCGCTTCCCAACTCATACAGAATGCTTAAGATCAATCCTTTCCGTTTTTGCTCAGGCACAACGGTGCGCGAACACATCGACCGCCTTGTCGATATTTTCAATGTTTGCTGGCCTATGTATACCACGATGCCTGCCCTTCTCCGTGAATGTGTTGAAAAAGCTTATATAAAGCGCGGCTGGGATCTTACAAACTCAATCAATGTTTTTGGAACCCCGAATAATTTTCCCGATTTTTCAGATATGCTTGAACTCATGCCCAAGATAATTGAAAAATCCCAATATGTCGGCGAGACAAAAGGTAATTTCATGGGCTCTATGATTACCCGTCTAAAAACTCTTTCCTCAGGAACCTACGGAATGATTTTCAGCGGCAAAGGAGACCTTTCCGATAGAGAGCTTTTTGACGAAAACGTTATAATTGACCTGAGTCATATGGGCGGTTCGGAAACAAAATCTCTGATTATCGGCATGCTCATCATCAGACTCTATGAATACAGAGCTGCCAGCATCAAACAGGAAAACGCTCCCTTGCATCATGTCACAGTTCTCGAAGAGGCTCACAATATCTTCATGCGAGTGTCTACCGATCAGCACGAGGACAGCAGTAATGTAAAGGGCAAATCTGTTGAGCTTCTTAAAAACATACTGGCTGAAATCCGCAGTTACGGCGAGGGATTTATGATCGTTGATCAGTCTCCTACCGAAGTTCACAGCGGCGCTATCAAAAATACCAACACGAAAATTATCATGAAGCTTCCCGAGCAGGTTGACCGCGAAACGGCGGCCGGTGCAATCGGAGCCGATAATTTCCAGGCCGATGAAATTGCCCGTCTCCCCATCGGTGTTGCTGCTGTATTCCAGACAAACTGGATTCAGCCCATTCTTGTCAAAGTTGACAAGTGGCAATCCAACCTTTATCGCGCAGATGAAAGGTTCCTCTCATACGATTCTATTCGAATGGCACGCGGCGAGCTTACCCGCGAAATAATCAGGCAGTTCAGAGCCGGTAAATATGACAGAACGCCTTTGAATAATATTATTTTAGGTCTGAAAACAATTGATAACGACAAAAAAGCGGATTACATAGCAATATTCAACGCTTTTGAACAATATTACAGGGACATAAAGCAATCCTTCGACAGACTGTCAACTACCCGCCGTGAATTTTTCGCCGCCATGATTGTTGAACTTCTCGGCGCTTATGAATTTCTTGAAATTGTAGGCCTGCCTGCAAAGGACGCCAAGATTACCAAAGACCTCGGTAAGAATCCGGAGTTTATTCGCAACACAAACGGCTGGTATTCCTTTGCGGCAAGCACCTTATCAAGATACGTAAATATCGATGATTCCTACAAGAAGAATATTATCTCGCTTATTCTTGTTTACAATCGAGCTTCCGATCCCAGAATTCCTGCAGTCTTTAATATAATCAATAATCTTAATTAGTGTGTAATGTGTTTTAACAGCCGAAGTAACGGTTTCGGACTCTGATGCCGGGAGGCATGCAGGTTCGCTCGCGTTGCCCTCACTGCGAAAAAACCTCTTTTGTCTGCCGGGACAGGAGAGGTTTTTGAGTTCGGTGGAAAATTTAATATTTATGCGGTATAATCTGCTCGACAAATAAGAATTGGACGGAAGGGCTTTATGGCGATAACGTATAGAACGGCGAATGTGGAAGATGTTGAACCCATTTATGAGTTTTGTAAAAAACTGGTACAAGATTATGAGCGGTTGGAATCAATCGATTACAATAAGGTAATGGAATGGGTACATAAAAATTAAGCATTCAATCAATGAATACACCGTTATTTATGCAGAAGACCAAAAGGCGGGATATTATCATTTTTACAAAAACGAGGATGGACAGTTTGAAATAGATGACTTATATATTTTCTCTGAGTTTCAAAACCAAGGAATTGGCTCCGAGGTAATAAAGTTGTGCTGCGCATCTGTTAATAAACCTGTTATGCTGTATGTTTTCATCAAAAACGAGAGAGCAATTTCTCTGTATGAGCGATTGGGGTTTGAGGTTTCCAAGACAATAAACGACAGCAGATACATAATGAGAAACGAAAATAAAAAATACTATGCGGCATATGAGGAAAGAGACAGAACCGCACATCAAAAAGACGTCAGTTGGGCGAGCGAATACAATGGCCCCATCGTATTAGAAGTAATCCGGAAATATAATATCCAGCCTGAGCATGGTTTGTTGGAGGTCGGATGCGGCGAAGACTGGGATTCGAGAGCAGTTCTTGAGAGCGGATATAATGATAAGAGGAATGTAAATAATAGAAATCCGTGGTGAAAAAGGTATTTATGAAATGAGTTTTACTAAAATTCATTTTATAAATACCTTCATTGTGTTACAACGATTTCGAAATATTATCAACTTGTACATGTTTTTGTTTTCTCATAGCATACTCAACCAAATTATACGCATTGCTTGCCAGATGGGTCACATACGCAATCAGATAATCGGAATGGTCAACCATGTAGCGGTTGGCTCTTACTATGGCGTATCTGCGCGGCACGGACTCCAACCCTTCAGGGTATATACTGTCATCAAACTCTGTCGAAATTGTTTTATTGTGCTCAGTTGGAAGATATGACATCAATAATAGAAGTCTGATATGTGGGTGTTTTTGTTTTGCTTCAATCAAAGCCTTTCTTGCCAATCGGTCGAATCCACCATACTGACCAACAACAAACTCTTCGACATTGAATTTTACTATGTGGTCTTCTATTGATTTATAAAGAGATTGATATATGCTGTCATCTGCCTCGCGATGTCCGATAAAGAAGCATCTTTTCATATCCGCACAACCCTTTCGCTTGAATTAATAGCAATATTATTAACCTCACTGCAATATTGATAATTGTACTATTAATTATATCATAATAGCGAACCATATTAATAGTACTACTACCAACTCTTTTACACAGTTAGTAATAAAATAATTACATAATCTAACTGCAAAGAGGGCGATACGGATGTCGGAAATAAATTATGTGGAATTCTTGAGAGCACGTATTACCGAGCTCAGGCTTAAAAAGAATGTGTCTGAACACAAAATGAGTCTGGAGTTGGATAAAAGCGGCTCATATATTCGCGGAATCACGAGCGGCACTGCTATGCCTTCCGTCAAGGAACTGTTCAATATCATTGAGTATCTCGAAGTTTCAGCAAGCGAGTTCTTTGCGCCGCTTGAACAAATCGATACGCCCTACGCAAAGCTTTGCGAGCGCTTGCGTGAGCTGAGCGATGACGATATTTCCAAGGTCAACACCCTAATCGACTGGATTTAGTCTCAATAAATAGCAAAATGGACGGCAGGGATTGCTCCCTGCCGTCCATTTTGCTTCGTTGTTTTATTGATTCCAATACGCAAGCTCGATGTTATCAATATCAAGTAATATTCTGCTGATTTCCACAAGAATATCTTTCTGAGTTTCCAGTGCTGCATTATGAACATCAAGCGTTGCTGCGTAATCGTCAAGTATACTCATGATATCAATATCGCTCATAACAATTCTCCTTCGTGTTCGCCGAGTGCTTTTTTGATTGTATATAACAAGTAGCGAGATAAAACCTCGTAGCGAGATAAAACCTCTGTTTCCGATGCGAGTTTTTCATATCTGTTTTTAAGAAACTCAATATATTTGAGCTTTTCTTCGGGAGTTTCAAGGGCTTCGCTAATAAATTCCAAGTCTTTATCATTATACATATGTTTTACCTCTCAAAAGTACGTCTATCATGGTGTATGGGTGTAATCTGCTTACAAATTTACAGCTTGGGCAGCAGCCTCTTATTCCACCGATATTTCGAAGCGCTTCCAGACATTCCTTTTTATCTGCATTAAAATATACAGCATTTTTGCAATACGGGCAAATACCGTAAAATCCGCCCTCGTCCGATGCAATTATATCCATTTCGAAAATTTCACATTTCTCCGGATAATTTGCTGAAAGATACTCTTCTACCGATGAGTGTCCATCAAAAAGTATATTTTCCATAGCGGCAAAGAATCCTGCGATAGCATGAACATATTCATTGTTATGGCTTAGCTTGATGTATGTTTCCAGAGACTTTTCAAGCATGAGAATATATGTAAAAAGTCGTGCTCTTTTTGCGGCATCAAGATTTGGGAGCTTGGGGAACGATTCTTCGTTGAATTCAGTTGAAACTTTAAACAAGCCCATATAATGCCTCCTTTTTCAGTTGTTCGAACTTATTGTTTCTTTGAGGATTTCTTCAAAAGCCTCTCGTATCGGAAGTGTTTTGTGAGAGCAGTTGGGACAGCAGCCTGCCGGTTCTTTGATGCATAATTGCTTTATACAATCATCATCGCAAGGGTCAAATTCTGACTGCATATGACAGATAGGACAAATAAAATAGCCTTTCTTT
>JAZSJQ010000018.1:0-3503 GCA_045534445.1 Acutalibacteraceae bacterium | reverse complement strand
AGCAGTGTCTTCTTCGCTTCAGGTGGCTTTCGCTTTGTCTCGGTTGGTAGAGCAAAACCTTGCCACAGGTGCGTGGGAGAGCGATTGTTCGCTCAAAGGGTATATAACGAAAGAAGCCTTAGATTTCTCTAAGGCTTCTTTTGGAGCGGAAAACGAGACTCGAACTCGCGACCCCAACCTTGGCAAGGTTGTGCTCTACCAACTGAGCTATTTCCGCAAATTTCCCGAATGGGATTGCAAAGGTAGGTATTTTTTCTTTACTTCCAAATTTTTTCGACAAAAATTGTTAAAAATTTAAAAATTGCTGTTGTTTTGATGAAACAAACCATATATGTGTATAATTTTTGCTACATTTATTCATTATAAAATTTATTGGTTATGGATAAAGGCAGAGTTTTGAGCGGTCTTGCCATTATGGTGGGACTGATAGTTATGGGATCTATGCTTCCTAAGGCAGTAGGGAAATTCAGGGAATATGACCGCACAGTCAATGTGAAGGGGCTTTGTGAGAGGGAAGTGAAGGCTGACAAGGTCATCTGGCCGGTTGTTTACAAGGTTATGGCGGATGATGTGCAGACCATATATAATAATACAGATGCCAATAACGCTGCTATTATAGCGTTTCTGCAGGCTGGTGGAATCAAACCGGAGGAGATCACCGTATCTGTACCTGTGATTTCAGATAAGTATGCTACAGAATATGGAAGCAATGACAGGGCATTCAGGTATATTGCAAAGAATGTCGTTACTGTCTGTACGGAAAATGTGGATGCGGTGTTGAGTCTTATGTCGAAGCAGTCAGAGCTTCTGAAGAAAGGCATAGTGACAGGCGGTAGCAATGAGTGGGAGAACCCGGTGGAGTTCAAGTATGAGGGCTTGAACGAAATCAAGCCGGCAATGATCGAAGAGGCGACTCAGAATGCGCGAGAGACGGCAAAGAAGTTTGCCAAGGATTCAGGCAGCAGGCTGGGAAAGATCAAGACAGCGAATCAGGGTACCTTCACTATTTCAGACAGGGATAGCAATACACCTTATATAAAGCAGGTCCGTGTCGTGACTTCTGTAACTTATTATCTCAAGAATTAAATTCTGGCACACCCTTTGCAAATACTTTAGACAACGGTTAGTTTAGTTGTTAATAATAGGGTTATGGTTTTTCCGGCTGGCTCCTCTGATGGGTCAGCCGGATTTTTTATCTGTCCGCTCCCTGTTGCTTGAGGTCGTTCATTATAAGTATTCTCTTCAGCTCTTTTCCTTGGGCATATTCTCCGAAGTCAATTGTGGTGTCGGAAAGTATGCTGTCCAGGCACAGGTCTTCACCTTTGAATATTGTGGACTCGGCTCTGCGCTGGATTTCGCGGATCTTGTCAATTGATTCTTTCGGCACTACAAGATGGCAAGGAATCAGGATGGATATCGGGTTGAGCCCGATGGCATGGGCAACGGCACGTACTCCAGCCCTGTTGTCGCAGAGCTCTGCGAAATCGCTGTAGCTGATCAGCCGGGATTTTCCTGATGTATCTCCTGTGGCTTTTGTCTCTTCTTCGGCGGCATGCGTCATCTCAAAAAGATGTTTCCATACCGTTTTTTGAAATTCGGTGCCGAAAAGCAGCAGGTCGTCCCATTTCACGTCCTGCCTCATTTCCAGGATGTCTTCAAGGCTGGTTGCAGTAGCAGAAATGTTTTCGTATGCAGGCGCCTGGTGTCTGCCTGATTTATTTGCTGCGGCTCCGGCATTACGTCCGGTCTTTCCCTTCGAGCCGGGCGATGCAAGATATCCGGCAATCCTTGCCAGCGCCCTGTAGTCTGTTGATACTGCTGCAATTTTTCCGTCAATACGGACAACAATCCATTTCCGGTCGGTTTCCATAATTCTGTCTGTTAGGATTCTGCAGGATGTTTCGTGATATCTTATCCTGCAACTCCCAAATATACAAAAACTTATCTAAATTTTGTGTAGCTGTGGCGGTTTTTGCGGGAAAAAGGTGACAGCTGTCCCGGATAACCTGTGATTCCTTGGAAAAAGGTGGCAGCTGTTCCGGAAAACCTGCAAAAAAGGACACGGCTATTTCGGCATCAGCAGACAGCGGCGGATCTGTGACTCGCTTAATCTCATTACTCGATACAGATTCTCTGCAATCTCCTGTCTTTCGTTGATAGTTAGCTGATAAACGGAATGTCGTCCATACCGAATCCTTGCCATTGTATCCAGTTCAGTGCATAATTCTATGTCAGACATCTTTCTGTAGTCAGCCTTTCCCGCTTCGAATATCAGCATTCTGTCAGTGGTGTGCATCCCTACTCCTTTCTCGATGGAGCCGAGATTGACAGCAGACATTCCGTTCCCGTCTTTATTCTGCTCTGCTTCCCATTCTTCAGAAGACTTTCTGCTCATGTAGAAATTAAATGCCCTTGGAGTGCTGTACAATGCTTCAATCTGAGGAATATCCAGCACACTTTCTCGGGTAAATACTCCGCTTGCAGCCATTTTATAAGAATCGGGGTAGTCCGCGCGTTTGCCTATGTGTCTGGCATATGATTTCTGTTGAAGAAGCTTTTCATCAAAGAACTTGCCCATTTCCTTTCTGAATATTGCGTTAGCAGAGCAATGCGGATATGCATATGGGGTCGGAGCGACTCCGTGATGCAAGGCGTTTCTGAGCACGTAACTGGCGGCAGCTATCGTATGATGGTGTCCGACAATCTCTATTGAAAAGTGCTTATCTTCTCCAAGTCTACCTTTCCTGCGATACTTGTGGTTAAAGTACATGCAGTATGACTGTCTGAAGCAGTACATGAATCCGCTCGGATCAGAAGCCTGTATCAGTTGGTGAGTGTGGGTGGACATGAATGATTCTACCAGACCTGTGCTGCCGGTTTTGTAAAGTGCCAGTGCAAAGCAGTTGAACCCTCGATAATAGTCTTCTGGATCACGGAACATGACCTCGTCGCCTGCAGATAGGCATAAATGATAGGTCTTCTTCATAACATTTTATCTTTCATCCTCTTTCAAACTCTTCTATCTTTCTTCACATCTCTCTCGAAATGTATGAACTCATCAGCAAATGTATGTATAATCATTCAATCCGTTCTCTTGATCAGTAACTTTTTGCAGAGCTGTGACGTTTTTTGCGGGAAAAAGGTGACAGCTGTCCAGGATAACCTGTGATTCCTTGGAAAAAGGTGGCAGCTGTTCCGGAAAACCTGCAAAAATGGTCGCAGCTTGGAGGGTGTATCGTGGAGGATAAACAGCGACAGGAACGGGAGAAGGATCCGGAGGCGAAAAGGAATCGGGGATTGCAGGAAGAAGTTCTGGAGAATATGAAGGAAGGAAGAGAAGGGAAAGAAGAGAAAGAAGAGAAGGGAAAGAAGGGGAAATGTGAAGTGAGTAAGTGAGGAAAGTCTATGTGGAGTTCGGTGAAGCGGAAGGAGTTATCAACAATCCAAAGCATTGAAAAACAGGATTTTTGTTGATAAATAAAAAATTATTCGTATATTTGCAG
>JAZSJQ010000024.1:0-40548 GCA_045534445.1 Acutalibacteraceae bacterium | reverse complement strand
AAATGAAGTCGGTTTTGCGTAGCAAAACTCGGAGGGAGAGGATTTTCGACTACCCCTCAGTCACTTAAGTTCGCATCAGCGAACTTGGTGACAGCTCCCCTGACAAGGGGAGCCAAGTGTGGTGACTTTTTTGACAAGCTCGGCTTCCCCTTGAGGGGAAGCTGTCGAGCATTGAGTTCGTTAGCGAACTCAGCGAGACTGATGAGGTGTCTATAGGGATCAAATCACGAAGTATTTTTGAAAATTTAAATCCCTGCTTTACCACCTCATCCCGAATTATGCAAAGCATAATAAGCTTACAGCACCGAACCTAAAAAGGCTCGGTGCTGATTTTTATCCCTTTATATTGCCTTATACTAATTCCAAACTAAAAGGATTTTTGTTAGCAACCTTATTTGGAATCGGTATTACTCACCGCAGGAGAAAAGGCATCTGACAAGGCAGGCGGTGCCCGTTACCGCCAGAGAGAAGAAGAACAGAAGCACACCCACCAATATAGCGCTGAGTATGCTTGTTGCGACGACTCCAACACCAAGAAGCACAACGGAGAACAGAATCGTTCCGAGAATGCCTGCAAGCGTAGTGCTCACCGCAGGGCACAGACAGCATTCAGGCTTCGTCTGCGGTCTGAGCGCGGCGGCAATAAGCACAGCACCCAGATATACAGCCGCAGCGCCAAGCACTGCCCAGAGGAAAGCAGGTGTGGCTGTGACTACCGCTGTTACCTGAAGAAACGCTGCTACTACGCCGATTACGATACTTGCGATTACAGCGGCAAGAGTGCAGCTGAATCTGCAGTTGCAATTACAATTGAACATTTTTGTTTTTTCACCTCCCTCTACCATAGTATTCATAAGCTACGGGGAGGTGACATTTTCATTATTGCATTGATAATATCCTTCATCTGATTTATAATTACGGTAATTAATATCTTCTGTCAGGAGGAAATATCATGTCAAATCAATCCGATTTTTCGGCAGCTTCAATATCTGTCCCCTTCCGCGCAGAGGAGGAGAGACCTTACATATTCATAAGCTACGCCCACGCCGACAGGGAGCGTGTATTTCCCGTCATAAAGGAGCTTTATGAAAAGGGTCTGCACATATGGTACGATCAGGGCATCGAGATAGCCTCCAAATACGATGACGTCATTGCCTCTCATGTAAAAAACTGCGCAGTGGTGCTGGCTTTTGTTTCGAACAACTCTGTTGCGAGAAAGTACGTTGAAAACGAGCTTACATATGCAATCGAAATGAACAGACCGATAGTTTTCTGTATGCTTGACAGGAACGCCGCCCTCTCCGACGGTATCAGCCTTCGCACCTCAAACAGAAACGCCTATCCGCGCGTTGCCGTTTCCGAGGTGTATGACGCGGTGATTTCGTCAGGTTCGCTGACTCCCTCGGGCAAACGCAAGGCAGTCGGTATAGAAATAGGCCCTATTCCCCCTCCCGAGCCCAATGACGAGTACGAATCCGAGTACACCGTCAGCGGCAGTATCAGACTCCGAAAATACAAGGGACGTGAAAAAAACGTGGTTATCCCTTCGTTATTGATGGGCGTTTCCGTAACGGAGCTGAAAGGCACTTTTTCGGGCAACGACCGCATCCGCTCGGTAACTGTCCCCGAGGGCATAACCACCCTCGGTCACGGTGTCTTTGAAAAATGCGAAAGTCTTTCCGAGGTCGTGATCCCTGACAGCGTTATAAAAATAATTTCAGGTGCTTTCGGCAGCAGCCCGAAATTTACAATAGTCTGCTCGCAGGACTCCTATATTTATAAGTTTGCAAAAAGAAACAAGATGAACGTACGCATAAAGGAGCTTTCCAAAGAGACAGCCCCCGCTGCCATTCCCTTCAGGTGTGATGCCGACAGCCCCTTTGTATACTGCAGCTACGCCCACGAGGACAAGGACATTGTTTTCCCTGTTATGACAAGGCTTCACGATATGGGCTACAGCATACGCTACGATGAGCTTTGCCGTGACGGGCTGGACTGCGCCGCCGATATCCATAACTGCCGACATTTTATTGCCTTCCTCACTCCGAGCTACACAGAGGGAAGAGCTATGAAGGAGCTTCGCCTTTCTTCTCCCGAAAAGAGGATAATCTGTTGGCTGAAGGAATGCTCACTGCCTAAAGATATAGCCCTGCATCAGGGTTCCCTCCAGGGGCTGTGCAGTTGGACTCATACCACTGACGATATCCTTGCCACAATAGCAAATTATCTTGAGAAAAACGGCTGTCGCGGCAACCGCGCCCCTACCATACCGAATTTTGAATACAGCGTTTCTCAGGAGGGCATCACCCTTACAAAGTACACAGGCAGCGAGAGCAGAGTTGAAATAAAGCCCTCCTATCTCAGCCGTCCTGTCACTGCCATAGGCAGCCACACCTTTAAAGAACATGAAAATCTCAAAAAGCTCATAATGCCCGAAAACATTACATCTGTCGGTGCATGGGCATTTCAGAAGTGTACCTCGCTGACGGACATAAAACTGCCTCGGGAGCTTGTTTCCATCGGGAACAATGCATTTTACCGCTGTGACAGCCTTGTTACTGTTTCCGTTCCCGAAAACGTAAAGGTAATAGGCAGCCGCGCCTTCGGTGCCTGCAAGTCTCTCAGGCGCATAGATGTTGCCTCAGGCAATAAGAATTACACCTCCGCTGACGGTGTTCTCCTCTCTTCGGATAAAAAAACTCTCATTACCTGCCCTGCAGGAAGGTCGGGTAAATACACCGTCCCGAAATATATAACCACCCTCGAAGCCTTCTCCTTTTTCGGGTGCAGCAATCTTAATGAAATAATTCTTCATAAAGGCGTTGAAAGCATCGGGGAGAGAGCCTTTGATTTCTGCGAAAGCATTAAAAAAATCTCGATTCCCGACAGCGTTCGGAGCATCGGAGAGAATGCCTTCTCAAACTGCCCGTCTCTCACGGTGCATTGCAGTAAAGACTCCTATACATGGAAATACTGCGAGGAGCATGGCATTGCTCACACCGCATCACGCAAAGGCTTTTTTGGTCTGTAAAGCTAAAAATATCCCGTGCAGGAATGCTCCTGCACGGGATATTTTGATATACCTATTGTATTTCTATGCTTATATATTACCGACAGTATTTAGAATCTCGCTCATTTCGTCAAGTATCTGACGGTTATCGCAGAGCATATTGTAAACCCCGTCCTCGGAAAGCACTCCGCGCTTCAGATCCTTCGGGATATTCCCCTCGGAATCATCGTCAAAATCCTTACGCCAGAGGGGACCCGAATAATATGAAACAAGCTCTCTGATATGGGGCAGAGCCTCGGAGTATTTCCCAAGAGCCTCCTCCATTGCCGAAACAGCCTCCAGCGCTTTGTCAAGATACTGCTCCATCTCTTTTATTCTTTCGATCTGCTCATTCATAAATCCTCGCCCCTTTAATTTCGCTAAGCTGAATCTAACATAACGGGCTCAGACTGTCAAGCCTCAGGACGCTCGGTATCTTTGATGTTGACAACACTCTGAAAACATCATAAAATATAGATAATATTCGGGTATATTATCAAATCACCCGAATAAAAAACAAAGTAAAGCCGTACTGCGGTTTTATAATTTAAAAACCAAGGAGGATCATTGTGAGCGATATTATCAGAAACGACGATTTTAACCGGCAGAGTGCTGCACCTGCGCCCAAATTCTGCATGAAGTGCGGCGGCAGACTTGAAAACGGCATATGCCCTGCCTGCGACAAGCCTGCTGCACCTGCACCCAAATTCTGCATGAAGTGCGGTTCCCCTCTTAACGGAAGCGCATTCTGCGCAAACTGCGGTACACCTGCAAAGAGCAGCGCACCCAAGGCACCTGCACAGGAGAATGCATTTGTCCTTCTCCTCAAGGAATCCTGGGACTATGTAAAGGCATTCTTCTCCGCAAATCCCTTCTCCGCCATTCAGAACGCAGCCCGTTCCACTTCCCACATCTGGGCAATACTGGGTACTGCAGTCTGCATTCTCGCTTCTCTCGGCTTCTTCTCTCTGCTTGCCCATGAAATGGACGGCGGAAGTATGCTTGGTCTCGGCTCCATGGGAGTCAATCTCGTAAGCATTCTGGCGGTTTTCGGCATTCTTATGGGCGATCCCGAGGCTCTCTATTCGGGCGGCTCCGATTTCATGAAGCTGGGTGAGCTTCTCCAGAGCAATGCGGCCATTTATTTCATCGGTCTGCTTGTCATTATCCTTACATTCTTCGCATTTTCCGCACTTCTCAAGCTTTTCTTCACCATCACAAAGAAGAATGTGGGCTGGGTTACAGTATTCAACATTCAGGCAACCGCACTTATCCCCTTTGCAATTTTCGCCGCTGTTGCTGCAATTTTCGCACTGTTCAGCCCGATACTTGCAGTTATCCTGCTCCTTCTCGGCACCCTTTTCTCCTACATCTGCCTCTATTTCGGTATCCAGAAGGCTGCGAAGTTTGAGAAATCCCCCTTCTGGTTCTACATGGCACTGGTCGCAGTTCACTATGTTGCTGTCTATCTGATAGTCACACTGTGCATAGCCCTCTTCTGCTGATCACAGGCATACGCGATTATCAGAAAGGAGAGCAGCTATGAAAGAAAAGAAGTACATCTCTGCCGCCGCGGCAGGTAAAAGCACCCGCGGTGTGTCGGCTGTTTTTGCGGCCATCATGTTTACCGTACTGACCGCTTCGGTCTGCCTTCAGGTATTTTCCGAGGGCTTTACGTCAAACTATATGGATTATATAATCCCCGGCATTCTTGCAGTAAACGCACTTTCCCTCTGGGCAGTTGTTTTCAGCCGCAAGAAGTTCGGTCTGAGAACCGCCCGTATAATTCAGATCCTTGAGCTTATCGGCGGTATTGCCGCCACGGCTGTTGTTGCGGAGCTTTTCATCACAAAGCTTGCAGGTGTAAAGTCCTTTATAAAGACCACCATCGGCGCACCCGTCATTCTCAATGACTTCAACGATATGGGCATGATCGCCCTTCTCGTTATCGGTGTTATCATCATAATCTACCGCTGTGCATCTTTAGGTTACATTTCCGCCGCCACCCGCGCACAGGACGGAAAGCACGCCAATGCATCAGGCAGGACCTTCAGCGTTCTTTCCATTATTTTCGGTATAGGACTTCTTCTGTTTATCCCTGCCCGAATCTTCGGCGGCACCGTTACCGATTATCTCGGAATTGACGGCAAGGCATTCGGTCTCAGCGATTTAAGCCTTGACTTTGCTTCCTTCACCATCAAGGATTACGCACTGCTTGCAATGCTTGTTTCCGCTCCGATTTTCTACATTCTTCTCGGTGTTGTCGGTGCAAAGATGGCAAAGAGCAAGGTTCTTCCCGAGGCAGAAGCCGAGACTGACGTTCCCGTTATTGTAGAGGATTCCTTCTTTGAGGCCTCTGTCCTCGATGAGCCTGCTGTTGATGAGACAGTTGCTGAGGAGCCTGCTGTCGAGGAGCCTGTCGTTGAGGAGCCTGTCATCGAGGAGCCTGTCACCGAGGAGCCTGTCATCGAAGAGGCAGTTCCCGAAAAGGCGATACCTGCTGAAATACCCGAAACCGTAATTCCTGCGGCTGCCGCCACGGCTTCCGCCGCCGCAGTGACTTACATTCCCGGCACAAGCCTCATCGATTTCGGATATTCCGAAGATGAAATAATCTGATTTTCCCAAAACAAAAAGCTGATTGCAGAAATGCAGTCAGCTTTTTTCATTTATCCTGATATCTGTTCGTGTATAAAACTCCACTCAACGCCAATAATAACCCCAAAGCCGCGAGGAGGGAATACATGGAAAATACACTGGGATTCTCTGCAGGAATACTGCTCCCGAAGCCGCCCGCAGAGCATCTTGCAGACACATCTATAATTCACGCTCAGCCTCCCGAGGTATCGCCGGCGGTGTCGGAGGCAGTAAGCGTCAGCGAAGGGGAGAGGGTGCTTGTGGGTACACCTCTCGGTATACACCGCTCGCTTACCGTTTACAGCTCGGTATCGGGCATTGTCCGCGAGATAAAAAACGGCAGGGTAACCATTGAAAACGACACCCGTGACGAAACAGAAAAGCCCTTTGAAAGACCCGACAACTCCGCAGGTGCGCTCATTGACTATATGCGGAAGATATCCCTTGTGGGCATGGGTGGTGCAGGCTTTCCTGCCGCTCGGAAATACGAAAGCTGCCGTAATGCACGTTTTCTCCTTATAAACGCCTGCGAGTGCGAGCCTCATTTAAGCTGTGACAGAGCGCTTATTTCAAATCTTCCGGGCAAGGTGATACGGGGCGCGGAAGCCCTTGCGGCGGCGGCAGGAGACCCTGCGGTATTCATCTGCGTCAAGCACCGCGACCTGCTCGAAAAGCTCAAAAGCGTATCGCAGAACAGGAATATCCGCATAGTTGAAGTGTCGAAAAAATTCCCTCAGGGCTGTGAAAAACAGCTTATTTCCGCTGTACTGCGCAGAGAAGTTCCGCGCTTTAAATACCCCGGGCACTGCGGAATCATCGTATCGAACTGCGCCACTGCCGCCGCGTTTGCCGAAAGTCTCGAAACAGGTCTCCCTCCCGTTCGGCGCATCGTCACCGTCGGCGGCAGGGTGGGGAAATGCTCAAATATCCTTGCTCCCTGCGGCACAAGCGCGCAGTATCTTTTGGAGCTGTGCGAGGGTGCAGAGGAAAACAGCGTCATAATCGAAGGCGGTGTTATGACAGGCCACACCGTAAAGCCCGACCGCGCCTTTGTTTCCTTGACGACCTCGGGCTATATTGCCGTTACCCCGCCCAAGGTAAATGAGCGCGCCTGCATTCACTGCGGAGCCTGCGCAAAGGTCTGTCCCTCTCGGATAGTGCCATACAGGATAGACGCCGCAGAGCGCCTTTCTCAGACGGAAGAGCTTAAAAGGCTATGCGCCGATGCCTGCATTTCCTGCGGCTGTTGTTCCTACGTCTGCCCTGCAAAGCGTGAGCTGACGGAGCATACCACAAAGGCACAGCGGCTTATATATTCACTGAAGGAGGAGAGAAAATGAGCAGATACCCCTCCTCGGTCTATATGCGCAGACCCCTTGACACTTCGGAAATCATGCTTTGGGTACTGCTCTCCCTCTGTCCGTCCCTGACATCGGCAGTGTGGTATTTCGGTTTCCGCGCACTGCTTATGTGCATTGTGTCGGTGGGTGTGTGCGTCGGCACAGAGGCACTGTGGGAGCTTGCGGCACGCAGAAGCGTGACGGTCTCTGACCTTTCTGCGGCAGTGACAGGGCTTCTTCTTGCTCTCAGCGTCCCCGTAACAACTCCCCTTCTGACCCTTGTTTTTGCGGACGTTATCGCAATAACAGTCGGCAAACAGCTTTTCGGCGGTATCGGCCGGAATATCTTTAACCCTGCCCTTGTGGGACGTGCCGCCCTTTTGGTGGGTGCGGCGGCACAGGTCAGCACCTACGTTTCGCCCTTTGATGCTGTCACAAGTGCCACACCTCTTGTATCAGACAGCACCTCTTTGTCTGTACTTCTGACGGGAAATCACGCAGGCAGTATGGGCGAAACCTCCGCAGTACTTCTCATTTTAGGCTTCGGACTTCTTTACTGCCGCGGAATCGTAAGCCTTCACGCGCCTCTCGGTATGCTTTTTTCTCTTGCCCTTTTTACTCTGATATTCGGCGGCGAGAGATTTCTCACAGGCGATGCCGCAGGGGCAGTGCTCAGCGGAAGCGCTCTTTTCGGTGCGTTTTTCATGGCAACGGACTATTCTTCGACTCCAACAACAAACAAAGGCAGGCTCATTTTCGGAATCGGCACGGGAATACTCACCTTCGCCATACGGAAATGGGGAAACACCCCCGAGGGAGTCTGCTTTGCAATACTCACCATGAATCTTTTCTCGCCCCTTATCGAGGAGCTGACAGCTCCCACAGCTTACGGAAAGGTCGGATACGGATATGAACGGAAATACGAAACGGCTGTTTAAAAACATCGGGTCATTTGTGGGGGTAATCGCCGTCAGTGTGCTTACGCTCTTTATAATGTCCCTTATAGCAGAAAGGGTAGGGGAAAGCACCGCAGACAATGCCCTTAACAGAAAATACGGCGATATCCTGCCCTCTGACCGCTACGAAGAGCTTGACCTGAGCGGGGCAGGGGAATCCTACAGCGCCGTTACCGCCGCCTATCGGGGTGAAAAGGACGGAAATACGGAAGGGTATATAATCGAGCTTTCCGTCAAGGGCTACGGCGGTGACATAGAGGTCACGGCAGGCGTAAGCGCCGACGGAATGCGGATAACGGGCATCAAGATCGGCAGACACAGCGAAACAGAGGGCATCGGCGGCAGGATAACGGAAAATGCCTTCCTTGAGCAGTTTAAAAATACTGCCGCCCCTCTTACCCTCGGACGAAGCACTCTGACAGACGGCACCTACTATGCCGAAGCTGACAGCTTTGACGGCGGCTATAAGGACAATGTGACGGTAACCGTTGAAAACGGCAGGATAATAAAGGCTGTCTGGGACGGCAAAAGCGAAACGGGCGGAAAGAGCAAGCGTCAGGCGTCCATTGACAGGGAATATATAATGACCGCCGACGGGCTTCTCTGGCACGAACAGGCACAGCTTATGGAGGCGCGGCTCATCGAGCTTCAGGATCCCACAAGGCTGGTGTTCGGTGAGGACGGAAGGACAGATGCCGTGGCAGGTGTTTCCATAAAGATAAACCCCTTTGTTTCTCTGTCTCAGCAGTGCTGTGCAGAGGCAGGAGGAGCATCGGAGGGCTCTGCCGTTGACGGTATTTCGGGTGCGACAGTGTCTTCAAACGCGGTGGTTTTTGCCGCAAATACGGCATCGGATTTTACACGGGGCTTTATTCTCAAAGAGGGTGTCGGCATTCCCGACTCGGACGGAGGGGAAATATAAATGAGCAGATACAGCCGATATTCCGTCCTTTGCCTTGCCGCTCTTGCACCTGCTCTTGCCGCAGGCACATCTTCGCCCTCTCTGGCTCTTGCCGTTTCTTTTTCGGTTTTTATAACAGGGCTTGCCGCCTGCTTTGCGGTAAAATGCACAAACCGCTCTGAATGCCTTTCACTGCCGTCTTTTGCCGCCATAGTCACCGCCGCCTCTGTTTCCTTCGGGCTTGAGCTTATTATTTCAGCGGCATTCCCGAGTACTTTCTCAGCCGCTCCCACATTTTCTGTTACAGGCGCGCCTCTTTTCTTTGCCGCCTGCCTTGCCCCGAGGCTTTCCCCCGAGCCGTTTCTCCACAGCTTCTGCTGCATTGCGGCTTCTTCGTTTTTCGTCCTGCTTCTTGGGCTTTCAAGGTGCATTTTTGTCCTTCTGCCCCTTTCCTCCCATATTTTCGCAGGGCTTCTCTTCGCTTCACTTGCCGCCGCGGTTACAGGGCTCTTAATGCCCGACAGAAAGGAGAAAACATGGGAGACATAGGACTCTTATCGGCAGGGGTCTTTTCCTCCTGCGCTCTTATCTATTCTGCACCTGCCGCACTGCCGAAACAGAAAATATGGGGCAGTACAGCCGATGCATTCATGATTTCTCTCGTGCTTTCGGGAGCCTTTCTCCTTACCGACGGAGTGTGGATGCTCGCATGTTCTCTGTGGGGCATTTCTTATGCGGTACTGCTGTGCGCAGTGTCGGCTTTTGCCTTTTCTTCAGCGCTTTCCTGCGCGCTGATGCCCGATGCGGACACCGTTTCCGCTGCCGCCTCTGCGCTGGTGCTTACCCTTGTACAGCCGCGGTTTTCCTCTTTTGGAGAGTCGGTGCTTTCTTCTGTAGGCACAGCGCTCGGTATTATCATTCTTCTCACCGCACTTTCTCCCGTCCTTCGCCGCCTGAGCCTGTCCGATGCTCCGCGGTCCATGAAGGGGCTTCCGTCCATACTGCTTATTTTGGCTATAGCCGCTCTTGCATTCGCAGGCTTCTGATGGTATACTTTTCCTGAGGTGGTAACGATGACCTTTGAATACAAGGGCGAACAAGGAACCTTTACCTATGAAGTCACAAAAAAGAATATGCGAAAGCTCAAAATGATCGTCCGCGACGGAATCGCACTGGTTTCCGCACCCGACAGGTGCAGTGATGAACAGATACACGATTTTGTGAGAAAGAATGCCGACTGGGTCTTTGCCCAGATAGAGAAGAAGGAAGCCTCTGCCGAGCGTGTTGCACACGGTCTTGAGATAACAGTTCTCGGCACAAAGCGCAGGATAATCGTTTCTTCGGGCAGGACTCATGTTCTGCTTGGAGACTCCGCACTTTTTGTCAGCGTCCCCGACCCTGCCGACAAGGAGCATATAAGAGAGGCTGTTGACAAATTCCTTTTAAAGCTTGCAAAGGAAGAGCTTTCTCAGTCCCTTGACAGAATGATGGCTCTGGCATGGGAAAAGGGACTTGAAATCGAGCGTCCGCTCCTTACGGTGCGTAAGATGACCTCACGCTGGGGAAGCTGCACTGCGGAAAACGGCACTATAAGACTCAATCAGCATCTTGTGCGACTTGACCGTGAGCTTATCGACTACGTCACCGCACACGAAATTTCCCATCTTGTTGAGGCAAACCACAGCTCCCGTTTTTACGGTGTGCTTATAAAGCTCTGCCCCGATTTTATAAAGAAGCGCAAGCTGATGAAGTATGTTGATGTGAATAATTTTGAATGATTCTGAATGATTCTGAATGATTCTGAATAACGTAACCCCGTCTGAGGCGAGAGCCTTTGACGGGGTTTTTTATGGCGGACTGCTTCCGCACAAACAGATTGAAAACCACCGTAGGGGGCGGGTTTCCCGTCCCGTTCTCATTCGCGAATATATCCCCCATCGTCGTAGGGGCGACCATTGGTCGTCCGTTTTTCAGATGCTCGAGCTTGTTTTTTTGTTTTGGTCTTTGCGAAGGGGATTATGTTTCTTTCTTGCTCGCACAAGAAAGAAACCAAAGAATGCGCTAAAGGGAGAGGACTTTTTATCGAGTCGTCCTCTCCCTTTAGAATCCCTCACCTAAAAACGACCAAAAGGGTGTCCATGACCGCCGTGTAAACAATAACGTTCTGAATAACCATAACCCAACGGCAGTCATTACCATCTTCCTCGCTCGTGCCTATATCGCTTCCCCTTTTGGATTTCTCAAGCAAGGCATTTTGCACGAGCTGTTTTTGTTCGAGCCTTGCTGTAGGCTTGACTGTAAAAAGCTCAAGCAGAGCACCCTGATAAGGGTATTCCAAAAGGGAATTGAGCAGATTTGGAATGAGCAAATAAGGCAACACCTGCTGTTGGGATAGAGCTATTCAGAAAAATGAGCCCTTACCACAGCAGGTGTGGAGCCCTTTTGGTCGTTTTCAGGAGGTTTTCAAAGGAGGGCGGCTCGATAAAAAGCCCTCCTTTGACGACTTTTGCGTCCTTTTGGTCGTTCAAAAGGACGTCCTGCGGAAGGCAAGAGAAATTTGTGAATTTCAGAAACGCTTATCTGTAAACGGATATTGTTCGAATTTTTTACGAAGGGGAATATGTTCATTTCTTGCTTGTGCAAGAAACGAACCAAAGAACACAACTAAGGGGAAGGGCATTTTGCACGAGCTGTTTTTGTTCGAGCCTTGCTGTAGGCTTGACTGTAAAAAGCTCAAGCAGAGCACCCTGATAAGGGTATTCCAAAAGGGGACTGAGCAGAATTGGAATGAGCAAATGGGGCAACACCTGCGGAAAGCAAGAGTAAATTGTGAATTTCAAAAAAATAAAAAGGAGAGGCGAAACGCCTCCCCTACGATAATAATTCAGCTTACTTGCGCTTTTTGCCCTCATAAGGGGAATCGCAGTATTCGCAGGTGGCGCCGAAGGCGCTTGCACCGCAGTGACTGCAGGTCCAGTAGAGAACCTCGGAAGCCTTTATCTTTGCAAGGTTCTTCCAGTTTTTCGACTTGCCCTTCTGAATAAGAGCGGCAATGATTCTCCAGAGAATAAGAGCTCCGCCCAGTGCGGCACCGAAAATACCTGCTTCCATGTCACCGTCAAACAGGTTCAGAATACCGCCGGCAAAAAGAAGGATGGCAAAGGGGAGAACGAGGAAATTCAGGATAATACTGCCGATCTTGTGGGACTCAAACTCTTTTCTGTAGCAGGCAGAGCACATGGTCTGATTGGTTTCATCATGCACAAAGCCCTCAAGCGACGAATCGAATCTCAGTCCGCAGCGGCTGCATACAGCCTGATTCTCTGTGTTGTTCTCGGTTTTTACGTTATTCATAATGTTTCCTCCCAATATACTTTTTTCTTGCTAAATTATATTCTGAGGCACAGGCTCTTCTCCAAGAATTTTTATGAGCAGTGCCTTCTGGACATGGAGCAGGTTTTCCGCAGCATCGAAGATCTCTCCCGAATGATGCTCGGCAATGGCGGCGGTAATCTCCTCGCCGCGGTTTATGGGCATACTGTGAAAAACAAGCGCATCGGGCTTTGCATAGCGCATAAGGTCGTCATTTATCTGGAACATTCTGAAAGCGGCTCTGCGCTCGTTTTCCTCATCCTCACGTCCTGCGGGAAGCCATGCGTCGGTAACTACAACGTCAGCGGCTCTTGCGGCGCCTCTGGGGTCGCGGTACATTTCAAAATGTCCTACCTGTGCGGCAAAATCGATAACCGACTGGTCAGGGTCATAACCCTCGGGGCAGGCAACGGCAACGTGCATTCTGCACTTGAGACAGCCGATTATGAGTGAGTTCATAATAGCGCCGCCTTCGCCGATAAAGCCTATCTTCAGCCCGTCAAGACGACCCTTGTATTCTCTTATGGTCATAAGATATGAAAGGATCTGACAGGGGTGAGCATAATCGGTCATGCCGTTGATAACGGGAACAGTGCCGTAACGGGCAAGGTTGTCCGCCTCCGCGTGATTTGTGGTTCTGATGAGCAGTGCATCCACATAACGGGAAAGGGCGCGTGCCATATCCTCGGTCTGCTCATCGCCCTCTCTTGCGACGGCGATCTCGTCCTCGGAAAGAACGATTGCGTGACCGCCCAGCTGATACATGCCCACCTCAAAGGAAACGCGGGTGCGGGTAGAGGGACGGCGGAATATCATGCCCAGAGTCCTGCCCGCCAGAACATTGTGGGCAATGCCGTGATTTTTCTCGTATTTAAGCTGATCGGCAAGGTTTATGATATCTGTGATCTCGCTTGCATTGATGTCGAGCATCTTCAAAAGATGTTCCATTTGCTTCAACTCTCTTTTGTTATATTACAATTTATAATTATAACGCCTAAATGTTAACAAGTCAACAACACAGAGAGGGGGAGGAGATAAGTTTCAAAGGATTACTGAAGCTTCACTGTGAAGGTTTTGTGAAAAACGTCATAATAAATATATTTTTCGGAAACAAAACCGATCGATGGAAGCAGATACTGCGAAAAAACCACATAAACAACAGGGTTTTGCAATTTCGTCGGTTTGACTCTGAGAAATTTTCGGCAGCGGGAAATTCCATGAAGTGTGATTATTAAAAAATTACACATTGTAATTTAAAAATCCCTTAACTTTTTCCCATTCAACGGTGGAATGCGGTCTGAGGCTTGTCAAGTGGAAAAATACATGAATTTTTAGTGCAAGTTGCACAGTGATTACAGGGAGGAGTACAACTTTATGCACATATACAGTGTTAACACAAAAGTGTTTTTCACCTTTTCCACAGAGTTTTCCACATGGGCTTGTCTCCCTTGAAACAGGGGTTTTTCACCTTTTCCACAGAGTTTTCCACACTCAGAAAACCCAATTGTACCGTTGCGCCCATTTTATACAACCGTTTACATAACCCGTAATTTGTCTCCCGTTTGCGCACATTATCCGCAACCTGTTTTTGTGTATGAATTTCTGTTTTATAAATTATTTCGTTATTTTAAGTTGTTATGTCCACAGGAAGTAAAGAAAGTTTGTTAACAAACTAAAATACGGCAGATTTTTGCTTTTGAAGGCAAATAATTGATAAAAAGGTATGTCAAATATTAAGAAATCGTAAAAATACATTATATAGTATTTGCGAATGGAGACTTTTGTGGTATATTTAAACTTGACATATTTATCGGCTTTCGGCATGGAGCCGTGAAAGGACAGGTACCCCATGGGCGCAGCGAAAGGATTGCTCGTTCGTGCGGCGGCAGAGTCGAGAACAGGCTATGCCCGCGGCAATAACGAGGACAATGTATACTTCAACGGCGACTTTATAACTCCCCGTACGATAAGGGACGATTTCGCCATAAAAACGGGTGAATACTCTGACATAAATGTATTTGCGGTGCTTGACGGAATGGGCAGGAACAATACAGGCTCCTATGCCTCGCTGCTGGCTGCCACCCGTCTTGACGACGTTGTGGACAGAATCACCTTCGATACTCAGAAAACCCCTGATGAGGTGGTTCTTGAATACATACAGCAGACCAATGTTGCTATCCGTGAGCAGGTTCACGATACGGGCGGAGTGCGTACCGCAAGTACCCTTGCTCTGCTCATAATAGAAAACGGCACTGCAAGAGTCTATAACGCAGGCGACAGCCGCGTTTACCTTTTCCGCGACAAGCAGCTTATAAAGCTGACACGCGACCATGTATCGGTGAAGGGGCAGCGTACCGTAGCGCTCACTGAAGAGGGCGTGCGAAACGGCGGACTTACGAAGTATCTCGGAATGGCGGAGAAGGACGGAGACCTTGAGCCTTACCGTGCAAAGCCTTTCAAAATAAAGAAGGGCGACAAGTTCATCGTATGCTCCGACGGTATTTCCGACTACGTTGACGAAGAGGATATGGCAGCCTGTATGCTCAGACGCCGCGACCCCTTCGGTCATACCAATGAGCTTATGGCGCTTGCTCTGCGTGAGGAGTGCGCGGACAATCTTTCAGCCATCGTTGTTGAGGTAGTCGAGCCGGGACTTCACATCACCCAGAATATGATAATGGTTGCCATCTGCTGTGCGGCGCTGGTGCTTGGAATGATAGTCGGCTATATATTCGGCTATGTGCTGGGCGGCAACGGCAAGGTGCGCATAGTTCAGGAGGACCCTCTCAATAACCTGAGCGGAGGTACCTCGGTGATACTGGGGCAGGACAACGATAAGCCGCCGAAGGAGCCGGAGGTAACGGTAACGGAAAGCGATATTTCGGGCAGTGACGCACCTTCTCAGGGCGGAACCACTTCCGATCCGACCACCGTGGGCGGTGAGACTACGACAACCACGACCACAGCCTCCACAAAGACCTATTACTGTCAGGGCATAGACCTTTCCACTGCCACAGACGTCACCCTTTTCGTAGGTGACACCTTCCAGATAAGATGGGAGATATACCCTGCCGATATACCCACCTCGGGCATTGTGTTCTCTTCAAGCAACGAGGCTGTAGCAACCGTTGACGCGGAAGGAAAGATAACCGCCGTCAAGGGCAGCAAAAACGGCAGAAGCGCCACAATAACCCTCACCTGCGGCGGACAGACGGCTGAGATGGTGGTAAGAGTAAAGACTAAATAAAATATTTGCTTTGCAAACATTTTATTTAGTCGATGAATTGCATAAATGCATGATTTGCGCCACGGGCGCATTAAGGAGTAGATGGAGTATGGCGTTTTTCAAACGCTTCAAAGGACAGATGATAGACCCTGAGCGTGCAAGACCCCTTGCCGAGGATATTCTCAGTGAGGAGACAAAGCAGCCCGAGGCAGTAACCGAAAATGCCGAGCCGGAGATTCCGGTGCGCGGCTTTTTCGAAGCGCCGATTGAGTCTTCGGAGCCTGCCGCACCTGCGGAAAAAGCGGCAGAGCCTGAAATCGTAAAAACCGAGGCACAGAAACAGATAGAGGCTATCTTTGCAGGCGAGAAGGGAAATAGCATCCCCGAAACAAAGGCGGAGGTGCAGGCTGAGGACCACACCGCACCTGCAAAGAAAGCGACGGGAGCAAAGCGCGGCAAGAAGTTTGCAGGCGGATCCAGAAAGAAGGGTGTCTTTACTCCCGTTCTCAATTTTGAGAATGCAGAAAACGACCCTGCCCTTGCAAAGCCCATAAAGAAGAGTGCGGTCAATAAGGAAATTGACAATCTTTCCAATATATTCGGAGCTGTGGAGGCAGAAAAGACTCCCATGGCAGGCAACGAGAAGTCGGGCATGGAGCCTGAGCTTCCCAAGGCAGTAAAGCCTGAGGAAAAGGTCATAACTGCGCCTATAGTCGAGCCTGTTCAGGCAGTGCGCCGCGGAAAAGCCCGGCGCGATCCTCACAGGGTAAAACCCGAAAACCCCGTATCTCTCGCTTTTGCCGATCTTTCGGGCAGAGAAAATCTCACTGCCGAGGAGATCGAGGACGCTTCTGAGATCTACGGCATCAAGTATCCTGCAAATTTTGACACCTCCACCTGCGATTATACGGGCAGAGCCATAGATTATTCCGACTTTTCACTCTGCACATCTCTTCGCTGGGAGGACATTGCAGGAGCATCGGATATTTCGGGCATCAAGTTCCCCTCCACATTTGATGTTGCTTCTGCGGATTTCTTCGGCAGAAGCCTGCGCGGCTGTGATTTTTCCCAGGTCTATTCAATGCGCTGGAAGCACATTGAATCTGCCGAGGTCATAGCCTCCATCAAGTACCCTGCAACCTTTGACATTGCCGAGGCGAATTTCACCGCCCGCGACATTTCGGGCAGTGACTTCACCCTCGTAAAGGACTTTACATGGAAGAGCATTGAGGACGCGGAATCCATAACAGGTATCCGTTTCCCCGAATCCTTCGACCTTTCAACTGCCGATTTTACGGGCAGAGATCTTACAAACTGCGACTTTTCGAGAGTGCGCAGCATGAAGTTTGAAGATATTGCAAGAGCGGCTTCCATAAAGGGCATCGTATATCCCGAGTGCTTCTCCATGAAGGATATTTCCTTCCGCGGAAGGGATATTTCGGGAAGTGATTTTTCCTCGATCCGTGATTTTGATTTTGAGGTCATCAGACGTGCCGATTCCCTGAGAGGCATCAAGTACCCTGCAAACTTTGACGCTGATGCATCTGACTACACAAACCGCGATATCACCGCATCAAACTTCTCCCGTGTGACTTCCCTTCGCTGGAAGCATATTGCAAAGGCATCTTCCATAAGAAAGCTTATCTATCCGCCCACATTTGACATTGACGAGGCGGATTTCACAGGCAGAGACATCGATTTTTCCGATTTCTCCCTTCTTCCCGGCATAAACTGGGACAACGTGCAGTTTGCAGACAGCCGCGACGGCGTGGTATATCCTGCAGGCTTTGTTGAGCCTGTGCCTTTTGACGACGATATCCACGGCGCAATGCTCATTTATCTGCTCAAGCTGTACACCCGTGAATACAAGGGCGAGCTGGACGGAGACCGTTTCTATGCGGATATTTCCGCCCTTTATCCCGGAATCGACAACGAAAAGGCAACCAATCTTATAAATGAAGCCACCAAGGTGTGGGACAGCGACAACGGCAAGGCACGCATTGAGTGTACCGCCAGAGAAGCCCACATAGGCGACAAGCTTTATATGGTAAAGCTTGGCTTCAAGCTGCTCTATCCCTCTCACGGCACAGAGCAGACCGTTGAGACCCTCCGTGCAGACCTCGGAAAGCTTTTCAAAAAGCGCGAAAAGCAGAAGTTTGAGGACAGACTCTCCGACCTTTCAAAGGGCAAGTATCTCTCCGCTTCCGAAATGAGCGCACTGGGCTTTGTGCCTGAGGCAGAGAAGAAGCCTGCCCGTCAGGTAGTGGTTGAGGTCGTTTCCCAGGCAGAGGAAAAGACCATTCCCGAGATAATCGAGGAAAAGCCCGCAGAGCGTCCCGTTGCAGAGAATCCTCCAAAGGTTGAAAAGCCCAAGGTATACACCTTCGGTCAGATGCCCGTTGTAGATGCTCCCGTAGACGACACTCCCTTTGACCTTACCGCAACCGAGGTGCTTGACCTTGAGGACGAGGTTGCAGAGGAGCCTGCGGAAATGATCGAGGAGCCTGTAATTTCCGTTCAGCCCGAGCCTCAGCTCGAGCCTGCAAAGAACGAGCCTGCAAAGAGCGAGCCTGTCATCATCGACGACGTTGAGATAAAGCCCGTTGATCTTACCGCGCTCAAGGCGAAGAAGGCAGAAAAGGCAAGACGCGGCGGAAAGATCTCCGACGAGGAGAAGGGCATACGCACAGGCGTTATGGGTATGATCCAGTACATAAGCCAGAACGTCTCCGATACTTCCCTTACAAATTCCGAGCTTTTCTCCGAATTCCTTAAAATATACCCCGGTGCCGCACCCAAGGAAGTTGCGGCTATGGCACAGTTTGCCAACAACACCCTAAACGGCAGAAATACCGACACAAGAGCAAAGCTGTTCCTTTTTGCCTCCAAGGCGCCGACAGATATCAAGCACAAGCTTCTTGACTTTGCATATTCCTGCTACCTCTACCGTCTGAGAGAGACCGAGGAGGAGGAAATTTTCCGCGAGTTCATGATGGCTCTGTGCGGAACACTCTTTGACGATTCCCCCGAATACGAGTATTCCAACTTCATGCACAGACATGATATTCTCAAGAAGCCTGCTCCCCCCAGAGAGGCAGCTTACCGCCGCATAGCATTCGATGCAAATGTGGGCAGGGCAAACCTCTATGCAAACGAGCGGTTCCCCTATTACAGGACTCTCCAGCAGTTGGGATTCCAGAGCTTTACCTTTGATGCACTGCGTGCAAGCCTCTATATCGAGGTAGGCGACAGCCGTCCCTACGAGGAGCTTGGCAAGCTGTGCTACAGAGAGAAGCAGCCGGGACTCATGCAGTTTGTGGTCATTGAGACCAACATGGGCTATCTGTACCTTGAGCAGAGATGCATCCGTGACTGGGACGTAACCGAGGAGACCGTCTGGCGCACTGCTGAGCGCAATATGCAGAAGATAGATATGCGCCCGCGTTACTCCTTCTCTACCGTTGAGTACACCTCCTTCAGATATCTTCAGGGCAACCTTGCTTCATGGGTGCTTACCGCGCCCAAGATGCTTGAGGAGCTGTCGGGCGGAAAGGATATAATCCTTGCCTGCCCCTGCCGCGAGATAGTTTACGTTGACTTCTACGAGTTTATCTCTGTAAAGAAGCTCATTGACTTTGTCTCACGCTATAACTGCACCCTCATGCTGGGCGGTGAGGAGTACGAGCATCCCATCACAGGCGATGTGTTCATCTATCATGCCGACGACAAGACCCTTGAGCGAGTCAACGACGAGAGCTATATCCTTCTTGGCGACTCCGTTGCAAGAAGAGAAGTGCTTCATTCCGTTCTGCCCCTCAATATCGAGGTCGATGCCGCAGGATTAAAGCGTCCCAAGATGACAGACGAGCTTGAGCCTGTCAACGATGAGCAGATAACCATTCAGGAGGCAGTTTATACAATACTTCGCCTCTATTCCGAAATGAACGGTGACCGTGATTATACCATACCCTACAATGCGGCTATGGCTATTTTCGACGAGGTCTATTTCACCAGCGATTCCGTTTATCCCCCTGCACGCGGACGCGAGCAGCCCGACCCCATGGAGTTCATCGATGCTGCCGCACGCCTTGCGGTAAAGGGCGGTAAGACCACCTGCTGGCTGCTTATTCAGGCACTCCAGCACCTCTGCGGAGACATCAAGTATGAAACTCCAACCAGCGCCTCTATCCGTCAGACCGTCCTTGAGCAGATCTACGGGGACAATGCCTCTGCCGTATGGCTCAACTGTGCAACTGCCGCTGAGTTTGCAATGCGTTCCGACGCAATGAAGGAATACGAGGAAAAGGGCGTTGAAAATCAGCGTCTTACCATTATAGATTCCCGACTTGAGCTGCTGCTCCATTCTCTGACCCTTATCTTCCACCAGTTCGGCAGGAAGTATGCTCTGGGTCAGGTGCGCCGCCATATTCACCGCGCAATGCCTGAGGCACAGTTCAATTATGAGATAAATCTCACCGCATGGCTCCCTGCACCGGGCGATGACATCGACGTTGAGGTTCAGTCTCAGGGTATGATACTCCGCGGTTTCGACCGCATAACTCAGGAGAGGATACTGTCCTCCATCGCCGCCGCCATAGGAGACAACGACCTTTCAACAGGCGACTGGCCTTTGCTTGTGTTCATCAAGCTTGTAAAGTATGCATATCTCGATCCTGCCGAGATGGTCGAGCGGTTCTTTGTCAGCCGCAGCAGACTCATTCCTTCTCAGGCAGTGCTCAAGCAGCTTTACTATAAGGATCTCAACAACGAGTTTGTAAAGCACAGCCGCAAGGCGGCAAGAGTTTCGGGCAGTGACGAGGATTCCTTCGAGAACGAAAACCGACGTGATTTTGAGAAGCCCGAGTATGCCGAGAACTTTGAGAGCGTGCTGAGATTCAACACTGATTACGACGAGGAAGAAACTCAGCAGGATAAGCCCGAAATGCAGTTCAGACCTGTCGAGCGGGGTTATCTTGAGAAGAGCATAAGCTTCGTTTTGGAGCCTATCAACAAGGCGAACACAAATCAGCTCCGCGATGCGGCTCACTTTGTGACAAAGCTGTTCCATGTGCCCGAGACCCACTTCATATCAAATGACGATATCGAGTGCGAGCTTCATTACGGCATTCTCAGAAGAAAGGTACAGCTTACGACCCTCCGCTCCATGGCATGGACCCTTTATAATCTCATGCTTGAGCAGGGCAGGGAGATGCGCGATGTATCGAGCGCCGATGTACGCAAGGCAGTTGAGATAGTTGAGGTAAATAACCGCCTTAACTATAAGACGGGCGGTGCATTCCCCACACTCTGCTCCATGAGCCTTGATGAGGGTATGTTTATCCCCTGCTATGAACAGATACTCTATTTTGCGCAGGAGCTTCTGCCTGAGGCAAAGCTTTACAGCCTCTTTGCCCTCCACGATGAGCTGGCGGCTCTGGCACCTGCAATGAAGATAATCTACGATATCCTCAAGAAGCAGAGACAGGGAGAGATCCTGCCTCCCAGAGGAGTACTGTACGATACCGTCTGCGCGTGGAGCGCGCTGTGCTTTGCATCAGCCGAAGCCTTTGAAATAGCCGACGGACCTTCCAATTACAATTACAATCAGATTAAGAGATAAAACAAAGAGGACACCTCATTTGAGGTGTCCTCTAAATATTTTCTATATATTATTTATTGATATACTCAAAAAGTCCGGGATAGCAGTCGGCTATTTTTACATTCTTTACCTTGTTCTTGGGAGTGACATATGCTATTTTGGCTATGCGTCCCGCCTTCATGATCTTGACATTACCCATGCAGAGAACGGTTGCCTTTTTGTAGTCGCTGCTCTTACCGGGACGTTTATTTGCTTTGACGGTCTCAACCACTGCAGCAACGGTGTCCCTGTTGTGAGATGCCTTGAAGCAGGCATTGTTATAGACCTGCTGCATTCCCGCCATAGAAGCCTGCTTGCTGTTGGCAGTAAATGGATAGAAGCGAACCATCCATACCTTATCACCGTCTGCAAGGAAGGATTTGAACCATGCATCGAGTTTATTCTTGAAAAAGCAGGGAACACCAAACAGACCGAACAGTACAATAAGTATGCCGCCGATAAGTGCGACCGGACCCCATATGCTGTCATCAGGGAGAAGGAGCATGGGGATAAATGCGGTGAGGAATCCGACAATAAGGGCTCCGAATATAGCCATGAGCTTGTGGACAGGCTGAGCGAAAGTTTTCATTTTCTTTGCGTATGCTTCGTCATATGCGAAGAAATCAGCAGGTGAAGTCTCCTCAGCAGGTGCGGCGGCATCAACCACTATCTCGGTTTCATCAGCGTTCTTTACGTCTTCGGGTAAATTGTTCATTTTTCGTATCCTCCTTGTAATTTGCATGAAAATATAAACTGTGGGTATAGATATTATCAAGTTTAATTTAGCATACAAAAGCGCTGATGTCAATAGTATCGATAAAACAAAAGCTCCGCATAAGCGGAGCTTTCAGATTTCTTATTTTCTGCCGGACTTCGGACGGAAGAAGAACTCGATATCGAAATCCTTCGGAACCTTGATCTTAACAAAGCTGTTGCCGTCAGAGTCAACAGTGATCTCAGCGGTCTTGACAGCTTCAGCAGCAGCCTCGAGGCCGCGCTTCTTGTCAAGAGCGAGCTGTGCCTCAGCGACAGCGGCATCAGCGGCAGCCTTTGCTGCCTGAGCAGCAGCCAGTGCGTCCTCAGCAGCCTTTCTTGCAGCCTCAGCCTCAGCAGCCTTGCGGTCAACTTCGATGTCTGCATTTGCATCGGGCAGGGGAACTATTTCAGCAGCGTTGTTCTTGAGTTCCTCAAGACGCTTCAGCTCAGCCTCTGCAGCGGCAGCGCGTGCTCTTGCTTCTTCAGCAGCCTCATCTTCATAGGGGATGGGAAGGATGATAGGCTCTTCGTCGTATTCTGTTGCAGCAGTTACTTTTGTTGCGTCAAAATCCATGATTCTTTCTCTCCTTTACTCTCTCTGGCTGTCCTTCAGACAGCAAACGTTACACTTATTATAGCAACTAAATATTTATTTAACAATACTAAAAAACAAAAGAAAGGAAAAAAGTTGCACAATTAATTCTGAGTAATTTATAGAAAATGCCTATTAAGCTCATAAATATATCGTTGGGGATATAAAAGCACAGAAATTATGGACAATGCATCTCAGAGAAGCCTTTCGAGAACTGCGGCAAAATGCTCAAGCCCGGCGCGGTCTTCTTCGCTGAATCTGTCAAAAAGAGGGCTGTCAATATCAAGGACACCGATCACTTCGCCGTTCTTTCTCAGAGGAACGACGATCTCCGAGTTTGAAGCGCTGTCGCAGGCGATATGCCCGGGAAATTTATGTACATCCGAAACTCTTAAAGTGCGGTTTTGAAGCACAGCAGTGCCGCAGACACCCTTGCCGACGGCTATTTCGGTGCAGGCGGTCTTTCCTTGAAAGGGTCCGAGGATAAGCTTTCCATCGCGCATGAGATAGAACCCTGCCCAGTTGAGACCTTCAAGAGAGGAAAACAGCAGAGCGGAGGCGTTTGCGAGATTTGTAACGGCATAGGGGACACCGTCGGTCAGAGCTTCAAGCTGGCTTACCAGAAGTTTATAGTCGGTCAAAATAACACCCTCCGAATTTATATGTTTATATACATTATAAAATCAGATTCCCTGCCTGTCAACGAAAACAGGCTTGTGTCACTGCGAAAAATATGATACAATAATTGTGTGTATACAATTACAAGTTCTGCAGAGGTGGTTAAAATGAAAGAGAAGAATAAAGGCGCAATCGTAATAATATCAGTGCTTGTCTGCATGGCTCTGATAATTACGGGAGCAGTAATCTGGTTGACAAGGGGAAACAAAAGTGACCGTCCTTCGGCAGAGGAGCTCCTCTGTCAGGCGGCAGGACTTGACGATATGCTTCGTGAATCGGCAAAGTACAACGAATCTGACCGAATGAAGCTTCTCATGCTGGAGCAGGTGAAATTTGATGTGCTTGAATACACCGATACTGAAATAAGCGTACGCGTCACAGCTCCCGATATGGCAAAGATCATGGACGAAATTCTTTATGATGACTCGATCGTCACCACTGAGGACATGACAGCAAGAGTGTGTGACATATTTGAAAACGGCAGTTTTTCAACCGTCAGCAATGAGGTGACTGCGGCGGTGGCAAAGGACGAATACGGCTGGTACATAGAAGAGTCTTACGAGCTGGCGGACGCAGTAAACGGCGGTCTTCTCAGCTATTATGAAGCACTGCTGGAGGAGGGTCAATAAATAATATGAAAAGGATAATTGCCTTAATACTGTCAATTACTCTGCTGGTGTCGGTCATAATCCCCGTCAGTGCGGACACTGCCGACAGCCTGATTACGGTTATATGTGCCTCCAATGCAACGGAGAGAACGGAAATTACCCTTCTTGTCCATGACGGAGACCTTTATATATCCTCAGATGACGCTGCTGAAATGTCCATGAGCACCCCGACTCTCTACACCACCAAATGCAACTTTGAAAAGCCCGGATGGGGAACTATTATCGTCAGCAACGGTTACAGTTATGACGGAAAAACATGGTTCCCTCTCGAAAAGACCATGGAAATGCTTTATACAAGCGTAAGCTACGGTATCCCCATGGACGACGGCACTGCTGCGTATATCATGGTTTTCAGAACAAAGAAGCATTCAGCTTCTGCCCTTTTCAAAGAAACAAACCGGATAATGATAAAAGAGCGCAATCGTTATGAAGTCAGCGATATGTCAAATTTCGCAGGCAGGATCGGCAAATTCATGGCTTTTCTGGGAAATGCCATGACGGGCAAGACCTTTTCCTATATCAGCGGCAGATATGACAGTAAAATGTATGAAACAATATTTGCAGATATAATGACTCTGGGAGAAGATGAGGATAAGCTTATTGAAAAATTGTGCAAATCCGACAGTATGCTGACCACCATATCAAAGAGTCTGATGGCGATGAAGGAATGGGAAATCGGTGACGAAATAACCGAAGGAATGACTCGGTGGGAAAAGATGAACGATCTTGTATGGGCTGAGGACGACTGGGTCATTCTCGGTTCATGGTATGACAGTCTTAGCGATCCTCTGGGAATGCTCATTGAGCAGAAAACCTCCTATAAAATTGAAGGACTGGATATCGGCTCCGCGCTTTCCGTTATGAGCCTGCTGTATGATGCATCTGCGGCAAACCGAACGATGGTCAATATGATGAAAAAGACCCTCTGCTCCTCGCTTGCGCGGACTTCCGCAGGGGGGAAGAGCTACCGTACAATGGACGAGGGATTATCCTCGATAATGCCTTTTTTCACCGCTGATTCCGTAGGGGAACAGACAGTGAATACAGTTCTTTATGCCATTGAAAATTCCCTTCATGAAACATTGTCAGAATATGGCGGAGATATTCTCAATCCCATGCTCAACCGGGGCGTTGAATGGCTTCTTGAAAAGATAATAGGTGATGTCAAGATCAACAGGCACCACAAAATAGTGGCAGAGCTTTCAAAGCATGTTTTCAATCTTTACTTTGACGGAGCATACGACAAGATGGAGTTCATTGAGAAATCCATGCTCATCACAAGCATTCAGAAGAGGGTACTTCAAATGTACTACGACTGTGTATACAAAGAGGAATATGCGGTGCAGGCAAAATATGCGGCACTTCTCTATGTGAGATGCGCGTTTGTCAACAACAGATACCGCATGGAAAATGACCCTTCGGGCAAGAACATATATCAGGAGGCAGAGAAGCATTATGTTGAGACGATGGGAAATCTCCTTGCCTTTGAGGACTGGGATCTTGAAACCACCATCGTAAACGAGAAAATTGATGCGAAAGAGATTCTTGATGTTTACGGCGGCATAAGGTTTGTGGGCGAGCCTGAACCCGAACCTGAGCCCGAGCCTGAGCCTGAGCCCGAGCCTCGACCCGAGGCTTTCGAGGAATATCTCGGCACATGGACATATACAGACGAGGACGACATGGCGTTCTCCGAGATAACCTTCCGCGAGAACGGCACATTCAGCTACAGATACGGTATGCTGTACAGCTCTGAATATGTAATACTGACCGGCGATTACCGTATAGATGACATTCATAATGTCACCTTCACCGGCAAAGAGCTTGTTATCAGTTACGACGTGGATTCTGAGGAGACGGAGACTCTGCCTGAAGAATGGATAGGCGAGTTCCGCATACTCAAGGAAAACGGCGGTATATGGCTTGAGGCCATCGTGCTGCCTATAAGCGATGACGAGCCTGAAATGCTTTTAAATATCAGTGAGCTTGTGTTAAAGGTTTTTGGCGAAGTGCATATGCCTGAGGGCTATGAAGCGGGCGGCTCGGAGCCTGAGACAAAACCGATGCTCGGCCTGCTGGGCAAATACAAATACAGATCGGATATGAAAGAATTTGAGATCGGTAATCTTATAACAGACGACATATATCCCATTCCGAAAAACTCACAGGGCATACTTGCAAGATATGTCACATCGGGGTATTATCAGGAGTGTGCTCCCTGCCTGTATTTCTTCCTTGACGAGAGCGGCACCGTAAGAGTCGAGCTGTACTGTCACGCATCAGCGGCAGTGGAAGAAGAGCAGTACAGACTTGAGGATGAGCTTGAAGATATATATGAGCCCTGTCTTTATCCCGATGGTTACATGGATTACAATATGATCGAAGTATTCTTCCGTGACGGCAAGCTTATTATGCACGAAAGCAGAGAAGCGGACAATGGGGGGAGTACGAGGATAACTGTAATTGACGTGGTTTTTGATATAGACCGTTTTGAAATGTATCTGGAGCCTGTAGCTGATTATCGCGTGGTGGCAGACGGTGCCAATATTCGCTACAGCGAGGAAATAAGCGAAAATGTCTTCTACTACGGAACCTATGAAAGTATGGATAAGCAGGAGTATTCGGAGGTACAAAGGATTTTCTGGCAGGATTTTTGCAGCAAAATAGGAGCACCTGCCGAGAACTGGTACAATATAATGAATACCGCATTCGGTGATCCTTTGCTGGAGATGGGACTGACCTTTGACAGCAGTGCGGATTTTGTATATGTCACACCGATAAATCACTGCGAATAAAAAATAAAGCACGGAACAAAGTTCCGTGCTTTTGTTTTTACCATACATAGTCCGTCAGGTCAAATTCCATTTCGCCTGAGAGGAACATATCCGCGCTTGCAAATTCCACACTGTGAAGCTCGCTGTAGGGGACGGGCAGGGGGATTGAAATATTCATGTACTCAAGGTCATAGGGCGTACAATAATAGCCATCGACGGCAATGCCGTTTATGCTGATATTTCTTAATTCCATAAACTGCTCGTTTTCGGAGTTGTCGATTGCGGCTGTCAGCACAAGATAGCCGTTTTCGTATTCCTCGCAGCCCTCCGCTTCACCGAAGGTGCCGTGGCTTACCTCTGCGATCTCGAGCTTTGCACCGTCAAAATCGATTATCTTATTTACCTTTTCGCTCTTTTCGGGTGCGGCATCAAAGGTCAGAGCCCTGCCGTCATAGAACTTCTCGGCAAATATTCCCGAAGTCTTTACCGCAATGTCAGTGCCTTCCTCGATACCGCTCAGGTCGTAATTAACGCGGAAGCCCATGTGGGAGCTGTTGTCGGAATCGAAGATATAGCCGAGGTCAGCCTCGCCTGCTATGGGTGTGTCTCCTGCAAAGAGAATGTCGGTGAAGTCCCATCGACGGAAGGAGGGGTTAGGAGCATACTCTCCGCAGTCAAGTACATAGTAGTCGAGGGAGAGGGTGTCACCGCTTCGTCTGGGGACGCAGAGAACCTTTATACCGTCAAGCTCGGAAACAGCGCCGATGCTTTCCTCAGAATCGGTAAGGATTACCTTCTTCATTCCGAAATCAACACTTATATCACCCACGGTCAGCTTGCCGTAAGGCTCGGAATCAAGCCTGAGCCCCTCTACATTATAAGTCTGACTTATGCATAAGTGCCTTGCGCTCATAACGTCCTCGCTTCCTCTGAAGGAAGTATCGAGCAGTTCGGGAGAGGTGCCCATAAAAGTCAGGCTCGACAGGGGAGAGACGGAAAAACCGTGGTCAAGAGGCTTGAAATATGCACCGTAGCCCTTGGATAAATAGAGCTCGTCGAGATTATTGAGGTGCGTTTCAAGCTCCTTGTCGGTTATGTCGGTAAGGTTCAGAACATACCGCACCTCAAGGGTGTTGTTGAAAACAACCGCGTCTTTAATCTCGATTTCTATCATGTCGTTTGAAGAAGAGATATCGCTGTTTGTGGTGACAAAGAAGGGTGCATCGGGGTCGGCATTTTCAACCACACCCACAGAAGGAGCAAAGCCGAAAAGCTTTGCAATGGAGGCTCTGACAGGCTCAAAGCTGAAGATAACACCGCAGACGAGCAGTACCGCGAAAGCCGCCGCAGCGGAAGCGATAAGCCTGATATCTGCCTTCCTGTTCTTTGAAGCTTTATTGTTCATTTTTCTGTTTACCATTTCCCTGATCCTCTGCCTGCTTTCATCAGAGAGCGGTTCTGTTTCGAGGTTTTCTGTATTATCGGCAAGCATAGTATCATAGGCCTTTCTCAATTCGTTGATGATGTCGTTTTTTGTCATATGTATCCCTCCATACTTACCCGAAGTTTATTGAGCGCACGGGCTATCCGCTTGCTGACCGCAGGACGCTTCATGGAAAGAGCCTGTGCTATTTCGTTGACAGACTGCTCAAGATAGTACCTGCGGAAGAGTATCTCGTTGTCGGGCTCGCCAAGCTTTCTCACTTCCTCAAGGAGGCAGGCGCCCGTTTCTGCCGAAATGGCGGCAGCTTCAGGGTCGGGTGAAGTGTCGGGGAGAGAGTCGAAGCACGGTTCCTCCGCAGCGGTCATACCCTTTTCCTTTGCGGCGGTGTTGAACCTGTCGATGGCACGGCGTCGGGCTATAAGGGAGATATACCCCTTGAGACTGCCTTTTTTAAGGTCTATGCTGTCAAGGCTTTCGTAAAGGTCTGTGAATGTGTCGGCTGCGCACTCCTCCACATCGTATTCACTGCAGACCGAGGAGATCCTCTGACGGATAATGTAAACAACAAGGCTTCCGTATTCATCAATAAGCAGCTCCATTCCTGCCTGACTGTCCTTTTTAAGCAGACGCAGAATATATTCGTCCCGAATGAGCTTCATTTGCCGTACCTCCTTTCGCTTCTGTCTTACAATTCCGACAAGAGAGGAAAAATGTGACACAAATTGAGAGAAATTTTTAAAAGGGCTCCTCTTGATAAGAGGAGCCCTGCAAGGAGTTATCGATCTCGTCAAGGCTTTTGACATATGCCTTTAAGGAGATTATGCCACAAAAGGACGCGGTTTTCAATGAAAATGTCAAAGCCTTACGATGAACCATATAAAAGCAAAAACCACAGCCGCAAGAGCGCCTATACAGAGAGGCTTGTGGTAATACACAAAGTTGCCGATTGCATCTTTAAGGGATTTCTTTTCCGGAGCGGCAGGCTCAGGCTCGGGCTTTGCCGTCTGCTGTTCCTGATAGAATGCGCGCATTTTGCTTGAGTTGGGTATGTAACGCTCATCATCGTCATCGGGAACATCGTCATAATCGGGAACGGATATGGAAGTAAAGTACTTGTCAAATTCTTCGTCGGAAAGTTCTTCGGGAATTAGAGCCTTGTTTTCTTCTGTCATAGTGTGATTCCTCGCTTTCTGATCATGTGGTTTCGATGCTTTCACTGCCCTGACCGTAGGCGATTCGGATGATATCGTCTATGCCTGCGTCCTCGATTGAGAGATCCTTGATATGCGCGTGCTTTGAAAGCTCGGCAATAAGGGCGGCGGCAGTGATTTCTGACTTTTTGAACCTGTATTTTGCGATGTTGCTGCTGTGGGAGATAAGCTCACAGCTTTCGTGGGTAGGACAGCTGTCGTCGTAATACTCAACCTTGAGAGTTCGGTAAGGCGCGATGCGCTCGACTATCTCGCTCAGATCTCCGTCCTCCATCAGATGACCCTTGTTGATGATTATTATTCTCCTGCAGAGCTGTTCGATATCGCCAAGGTCGTGAGTTGTGAGAAGAACAGTGGTGTTTCGCTGTTCGTTGATGGTCTTTACAAATCGGCGCAGAGCGAATTTGGATTCAACGTCAAGCCCGATGGTGGGCTCATCAAGGAAGAGTACCTTCGGGGAATGGAGCATTGCGGCGGCAAGGTCGCCCCGCATACGCTGACCCAGGGACATCTGACGCACGGGCTTGTCGATAAGCTCGTTTATGCCGAGGATCTCGTCAAGCTCCTCGAGGGTGCGCTTGTACTGCTCCTTTTCAATGCGGTATATCCTTCTGAGAAGCTCAAAGCTTTCGCCCAGCCGCAGATCCCAGTTGAGCTGTGTGCGCTGTCCGAATACAACGCCGATGTTCTGAACGACCTCCTTGCGGTGCTTTGTGATATTGACTCCGTCAAAGAGGATCTCTCCCTCGGTGGGAGTGAGAATGCCGCACATCATCTTGATGGCGGTGCTTTTCCCTGCACCGTTGGGACCTATAAAGCCCACCATTTCGCCGTCTTCAATGTTGAAGCTCAGGTGATCGACAGCACGGATAAGGGTGGTTTCTTTCTTGAAAAGCCCCTTTACGGCACCTGCGATGCCGCTGCTTTTCTTTACGGAGTGATAGTTTTTGCATATATCTTTGATCTCTATCATAAAAATCGACTCACTTTCAAGGGATAATAAAAGGTCAGTTGCCTGCGCTTTCGTATTTTCTGAGCCCCAGCTTGAATACAGCGGCAGCAATCAGGATAATTGCAATTCCTATGCCGAGGGTGAAAAGAGGCGCAGTGGAAAAGCCTTTGCCCAGCAGACCCGATACGGGATAGAAGGAGACCCAGCCGATGGGGATAATATATGTAAGGAGGAACTGAACCGACTCGGGATACATTGAGATGGGGTACATGGTGGTCTTATCCATTATCTCCTGGGTGTATCCTCCGAAATCGGCGGTGCTTCGGGTGAAGAAGGAAGTGGTGCCGATCATTATATATATACCGCCGCGAATGAGAGTCGCGCCGATGAGAAGCGCCAGAAGCATGAGAACATTGCGGATATTCCAGTCGAAGGAGACCTTTATGCAGCCGTAAATAAAGACTATAATGCCGGGCACAAGGTCGGTTACGCCGAAGATATTGATTCTGGTAAAGAAAAACTGATAGATGACCGACATGGGACGGGTGAGGTAACGGTCGAATTCACCCTCGATCACCATATAGCCCATAAACCAGCCCTGCACGAAGAATATCATGGAAAGAGCGTGGGACAGCACCGAAATACCGTACAGAAACGCAAGATGACCGCCGTCCCAGCCGTTTATCGTGCCGAATTCCAGCACAACAAAGCGGATTGTCGCAAAGCCCACAATAAACTGCAGGGGGTTTGATATCAGCCAGCCTGCCACGGCGGAGGGGTATTCCACAATGGTGAGGAATGCCTGACGGATACAGCCCAGCGTCACATCAAGATAATGTCTCAGTGTTTTCATAGAATCAACCTCCCTGAACAAGAAGCCGTCTGGTCACTCTCTTCTGCAGGAAGAGGAAGAGAGCCAGCAGGAAAACAAGCCAGAAGCCCTGCACCGCAAGACCGCGCACAGCGCTCTGCTCATCGTAATGACCTATGAAGAAGTCAAGGGGAAGCTGATAAAGATAGGCAAAGGGCAGTAATTCAAGAACGGTGCGAAGTCCCCAGGGGAAGAACCATATGGGAATTATGCTTCCCGATAAAAGCCTTATAAGATGCTTTTTGACCTGAATGAGCGAGTCCATGTTGACAACCTTGAAGGACCACATTCCGAAAACAGCGGCAAGGAGCCAGTTTATGAAGAATGCCAGGGTAAGGCTTATAAAGAACAGTATAAGAGAAGCCGTTGACGCAGGAACGGGAGGACGTGCAACCAGACAGCCGATCGCGAGAACGGGTATGAGATTCTGGAAAAGGAGAGCAATAAGCGCGCCTGCGTCCTCCGCGAAAAACACCCCGAAGATGTTGACAGGTCTGAGCATATCGATGGCGATGGTGCCTTTCTGTACACTCTGGGTAATGCGGCGTTCCACGTTGGTGGAGAGAATTATGGAGATTGCCGCCGAAACGACGGTGTAGGTGAGCATATCCTCGGCGGTTGCCTCTGAGCTTACCTGAGAGTTGCTGTACAGCGCACGCCAGAAAAAGGCGTTTGCCGTCATTATAATGGTCTGCATGAGAATATTGCCGTAGACATCGAATTTGTAGGTGAGACTGCGTATGATACGGGTCCGCATCACATAGCCGTAAACACCGAAAAGGCTCATTGGCTTTCCCTCCTTTTGTTTTCTGTATATTCCTTGGGACTCATTCCCGCCCGCGATTTGAACACCTTTGAAAAATGGGAAAGATCGGAAAAGCCAACGCTGTCGGCGGCTTCGGAAATAGTCATTCCCGAAGCCATAAGGCGTATGCTTTTCTGTATGCGGAAGTCGCGGATATATCCCATGGGTGTTGTGTTGAGGTATTTTCTGAAAAGCTCACTGCACTTTGTCTTGCCCACATTGCCCGAGCGGCAGAGGTCATCGAGAGTGATGTCCTCGGAGCAATGCTCCTGCACAAAGAGCATCATCTGCCTGACGGTAATAAGATCACCGCTTGTTACGGAATCATCGCCGCGGATTACATTAGCCTTGCGGTGAAGACCGCGCCATATGCTGTAAAGAGCGCACATGGTCTCAAATTTGCCGTCGATGTTGTTGGGCAGCCCGTCGATGGAGGCGATGCTGTCCAAAACACATCTGCTGTCGTCGTCGGACGGGTCGAGGGGCAGATAGGGGATATCCCCCGAAACGATGTCCGAAACACCCTTTGCGATGACAGCCGAGGAGCAGAGAATAGTGGGGTGGAATATGAGGCAGTAAAGAACGCAGTCCTCGCCGTTCTGCAGGATAACATGAAGCTGACGTGCATTGACAAAAAGACCGTGACCCTGAGAAATTACAAGGGTCTTTCCGTTTACGAGATATCCCACGCTTCCCGAAATAACATATATGAACTCCACTTCATCATGCCAGTGAACGGACGTATCCGAAAACGTGCAATATGAAGGAATGTTATTTTTTCTGAAAAACACCGAAAAATCGGGGTTGTCGTAATAAAGAAGCTCCGAGCGGTCGTCCCGTATATTTGCCATAAGAACATCTCCTTTGCGGCAGGACTGATTTATGAAGGGGATATTGTTTATATTATAATGATAGCATAAAAGGCAGATAAAGCCTATGTGATATTTTTCGTGATTGTTGTAAAATCTTCCGCGAAGGCGAAGCCTTGTATATCATCAAAAGTAAAGTTGCAGCATATTTGGGTGAAATATTCGGCTTACGCCGAATGTGAAATAATGTGATATCGCACATTGTGAAATATTGCTCCGTTGTCGCAATGTGAAATAAAATTTGCCCACATTCGCGCAAGCGAATATTTCACATTTGCGAAGCAAATATTTCACAGCGAAGCTATTTCACTTGCCCGTCAGGGCAAATTTCGTTGAAAAGAAACACCTTTTGTCCGTAGACAAAAGGTGTTTCTTTTCTGGTGCGGGTAACAGGGGTCGAACCTGCACGCCTCTCGGCACCAGATCCTAAATCTGGCACGTCTGCCAATTCCGCCATACCCGCGTTTGCTGTATTCAGCCTTGCAAGTATATCACAGAAAAAGGGACGCTGTCAATATTATTGAGCCGACCGAAGGAGGGCAAGGAGAGCTGTATGGCAGAAATGCACAAAATCATCACCGAATTATCAACATTACTGTCACTTGAAATAATAAGGGAAAGCAGATATACTAAAACGTAGAATGAGAAGTAAGCGCTTTCAACGCAAACCAAAATAATACAGAAGGGCAGAGTGTATGTAATGGCAAAGAATAAACCGCCGCAGGATACGTTTTCGCTGTGCGCTGAGCTACTTGGCTCCATGTCAAATATGTTTGATGCACGAGATCCCTACACAGAAAATCACTCCCAGAGAATCATGCAGATGGCGATAAACATCTGCGAAGCAATGAATGTTCCAAGAGAGAATATCAGCGCCATTGCGCTTGCGGCTATGGTACATGATATAGGCAATATAGGAATCCCCCCTGCAATACTCAACAAGAACGCACAGCTTTCTCCCGATGAGTGGAAGGTCATCTGCGAGCATCCCAACATCGGTGCTGATCTTATTGAAAACTTTGCAGGTCTTGATGACATTGCCGATATAGTAAGACACCACCATGAGCGTTGGAACGGCCTTGGCTATCCCGACCGCCTGAAGGAAAATCAGATCCCCTTCGGCGCAAGAGTGCTGTCCCTGTGCGAGTCTGTGGACGCAATGCTCAGCTACCGTCCTTACAGAAAGACCATGTTCGTCACTGAGGCGAAGGCGGATATTCAGAAGAACTCAGGTTCAATGTACGACCCCTCCCTTGCGAAGGCGCTTCTTGATAACTGGGATTCAATTATCTCGCCCATCAAGTTTATATGAAAAAGCTTACATCAGCCGCAATTATTTGCGGCTGATTTTTTCTTTGCGGCAAGATTCTCCGCAGAGCATGGTTTATTTAGCAAAATACAGGTGGAAATGCGCGCAAAAGCACAATATATATGGTTAATCTTGCGCACAATGCGACATATATTGTATGTTTGCGATATTTAATCCACAAGTTCCGCCTTCGTCGCCCCTATAATACAGAATATACAGTATCGTGTACAATTACTAACCACAATATCTTGTGATTTATTGCTCTTGTCTGAGCGGAGTGCCCGTGCTATAATCTTCACGGATTTGAGGAACGGAGGAATGAACATGAACGAAAAGACTGCAAAAGTCGCAGAGGAGAGAGTTCTCTGCGTACTGACAAGTCCAAAGGAAGAAGGACAGCCTTTCGGCGTCAGTGTGTATGCCGTCGGCGCGGACAAGCCACACCGCGTACTTCAGGCGACAAGCTGCCGCAGTGAGATCCCCGGCTTCCTCAAACTGATGCAGGACAGCGGAAAAGCCCCCGAGCAGATAGCACGGGAGCTGAAAGCAACGCCTGTATAATGTGGATGGAATGACGTTTATGCAAAAACAGACTGCGCAAAAGGGGAGAGCGCAGTCTGTTTTTGTATTCATCTTATATCGAGCCTCTCAACGCTTTTGCAGAGACCTGTTTTTTCGTCGATTTCAAATAAAACCGCATTGAGCATATGCTCGCCCTCTGTTTCGTAGAGCAGACGGGTGGGCATTTTTGTCATCATGCGCTCGATGGCGGCAGAGCTTTTCACTCCGAGACAGGACTGCACAGCGCCTGTCATGCCGACGTCGGTGATATAGCCCGTACCTTTGGGGAGAACCTGAGCATCGGCGGTCTGCACATGGGTGTGAGTGCCGAAAACGGCACTGACGGTGCCGTCAAGATAGAAAGCCAGCGCGCGCTTTTCTCCTGTTGCCTCGGCATGGAAGTCGATTATCTTGATTTTCGCATCGGACTCGTCAATTATTCTTTTTGCGGTTGCAAAAGGACAATCAAGAGGAGGAAGATCAACAACCCCCAGAAGATTTATGACCCTGACCTTCAGCCTGCCCATATCCACGTCGCAGAAACCCCGTCCGGGCGCCTTGTCGGGATAGTTGGCAGGGCGAATCACAAAGGGGTTTTCCTCGTAGAGGTCGTAGCTTTCCTTGCGCTGGAAGGAGTGGTTGCCTGTGGTTATGACATCAACGCCGCAGTCGAAAAGAGCCTCAGCAGAATCGGGTGTGATGCCGTTGGTGTCGGCAGAATTTTCGCCGTTTGCGATTACAAGTTCTATGTTTTTAAGGCGCTTGAGAGAAGGGAGCTTGGAGAGGAGAAATTCGGTTGCCGCACTTCCCGTCACATCGCCTATGCAAAGAATATTCAAATCTTATTCCCCCTGTGCGCCGAAGGCGGAGAGTATGATATTTGAGCTTATGTGAGCGGTGTAGGTGCGCAGCTCCTGATATGTCATGCCGTCACCTGCATCGTCGGAAATGCACTTGACGGAGGCAAAGGGAACACCTGCCATGAAGCAGACCTGAGCTATGGAACAGCCCTCCATCTCGCAGGAGACCGCGCCGAAAGTATTTGCGATCCACTGAGCCTTCTCACGGTTTGCGATGAACTGATCGCCTGTTGCGATCCTGCCCTCATGAACCTTTGCCTTGCCGTCTGCACGGGCGGCAGAAAGGAGCTTTTCGCGGAGAGCCTCGTCACAGGGGAAATCGATGCGGTTGATGAGAGAGACAAGTCCCACAGGATCGCCGAGAGGAGAGGTGTCAACATCGTGCTGGACAAAGTCCTTTGCGATAATGATATCTCCCTGACGAAGGGCGGGAGAAAGGGAACCCGAAATGCCCGTGTTGACTATTTCGTCAACGCCGAAAACGCTTATAAGTATCTGTGTGGTAAGAGCGGCGGAAACCTTGCCGATACCGCCGACAACAGCAACCGCCTCGCGATTGCCGAGGGTGCCCTTTTTAAAGGAAAGACCGCTTATCTCGGTCTCCTCATCTATTTTCATGGCGGCGGTTATGAGCTCAAGCTCCACATCCATTGCGGTGATGATTCCAAGCATACATATCATCCTTTTTATATAGTCGTATATTTGTGTTGATTGTACTACAAATCCGCAGAGGTTGCAATGAGTAAATTCTATCGTAAGGGATTGACATGAGACAGGGGACATGATAAGATGAAACAAATATGTGTGGGAGTGGTATTTTTGCAGAAGCTCAGATACAAGGGGTTTACCGGGAGTTTTCTTATTGCAGCCGTAGTGTTGTGCATATTCAGAGTGATTCATTACTGCGGAGAGATACATAACGGAATACAGCTGAATGAAGCAATGAACGGTATCGGAGGTCAGTATGATTACGGAACTCTGGTATCATACATGGAAATGATGGAGGCTGGTTCAGGTGCTGACCCCATCGTCATGAGTGCAATAATGCTTGCGGTGATGCTGTGCCTCGGTGCGGCAGCTGTTTTTGTTCTGCTGAAGGGTACGGAAGAGCTGAAAGTGCCCATGGTTCTGTGCGGAGTGGGAATAATTGCGACTGCAGCACTTTCCTGCAGAGCGTGGTTCGTTTTTATGGTGCATATTAACGATATGCTGTGCATGGCAGTGATGGCACTGGTGATCTGTGCATTGGTCATGGTCGTGTACTATATGAGGGACATGAACAGGGAAATCAGCAAGATCGTCTGCCTGCTGATTTTTGTCATGGCGGCAGTGCTGTTCATTGATGAAGGGTATGACGGTCTGCCCGACTATGCCTCTTTGGATATTTTCGCATTGGCTTTGACGGTGGGCGGCATGATGGGCGCAGTGCGTTCTGACAGGGGAGAGCCCGAGGAAAATGAGGAGGAAGAGAGCGAAGATGGGGAAGAAGAGGAGGTCTGCGAGGCCTCCGAAGAAATAAATGAAGAAAAAATTTAAAAAATTTTTGATTTACCTATTGATATTTTGAAAATAATGAGTATAATAACATATGCCTAAGGGCGAAAAACAAATATTGGGGTGTCGCCAAGCGGTAAGGCAACGGACTCTGACTCCGTCATGCGCAGGTTCGAATCCTTCCACCCCAGCCATGAAAAAAGCACTTGCGAAAGCAAGTGCTTTTTTCAATGAAATTTGCCCTTGCGGGCAAGTGAAATAGCTTCGCTATGAAATATTTGCTCAGCAAATGTGAAATATTCGCTAAAGCGAATGTGGGCAAATTTTATTTCACGTTTTGCCGTTAAGGCAAAACATTTCACAATCCGAAGGATTATTTCATATTGTGCAGCAATATTTCATCCTATAATCAGTATGATAAGGAAAAATTGTCCGACGGATTTGCGCCTGCTCGGAGGGGAATCAGTTCATCGGTCTTTACAATGCGAATGCTCCACGACATATAGACACAACGACAGAATCATGCTATAATTAACCGTAATCTGTATTCAGAGGTTTAATTATGGATCTTGATCTGTTTTCCGATTATTTTGCGACCCATAAGCGTCAGCGCGCTCTTCGGACAGCCACCATGATAATGTTCTTCATGCTGGCGGCGGAAAAGCTGATATCGAGCGTGGGCGTCACCGTGTCAGGCAGTTCACTGCGCTTATACTCCACCATAAATATCCTTGATATAATTTGTATATGCATTTACATATCGACTGCCGTTCTGATAATCAGGCGCGTCGGCTACGCTCGCCTTGTCATACCCGATTTCTTCCTGCTGGGAGTCAAGCTGTGCATCATAGTCACAGATATCCTGTTTCTGCTGACGCAAAAGGATGCACCGCTTATCGAAAAATTCTCCGCAGGAGAGCATATAATCGAAGCGGCGATTTTTGCGGCATTTCTTATATGTATGTTTACAGGCAAGCTGTCTCACGGCAAACGCCTGCCGAATTTTGCCCATGTCTGCATGAACCTGCTGATGATATGCTTTCCCGTGACCGTCCTGCTGGAGGTGGGCAAGATAATTATCGCAAACGAAGCCCATCAGAATTATTACGTCACAATGTTCAACTTTGTGCGTGACGTTCTGGGCGAGGCGTTCCTCGATGTACCGTACTTCATGCTTATTCTCATGGTGTGCCTGACCAATCCGAGAGGGCATAAGCAATTGCACAGTGATTAAAGAAAAGCCGACTGATGCATATGTCAGTCGGCTTTTTGCGTATTGCTGTATGAAGCCTTCTCCTTGAGGAGAAGGTGAGTTTTGCATCGCAAAACTCGGATGAGGTGGAAGAAAAAAGTGCGGAAAGATAGCAATCGTATGCCTGTGCTTATATCAATCCCCTACGAGCAGAAAACGTGTTTTCCTATCTGCGTGATAATCGGTCTTGAGCGTATCCACTTATTTGTTGCGGTCTTGGGGTTATAATAGTATATGGCACCGCCCGAAGGGTCCCAGCCGTTGAGTGCGTCACGAGCGGCACGCTTTGCGCTTTCGGTTGCAGGCTTGTTGAACTGACCGTCTTTAAGAGCATCGAAAGCGCCGTTCTGATAGAGAACGCCCGAAATAGTATTGGGGAAGGAGGAATGCTCTACACGGTTTAAAATCACCGCGCCGACAGCAACCTGTCCCGTGTATGGCTCGCCTCGAGCCTCGCCCGATATCATGCGAGCCAGCATTTCAACATCGCCCGAGGAATAGCCCCCTGTGCCGCCGCCACCCGAGGAAATTCCCATTGCCGCAAGGGTCTTGGGACCTGCCACGCCGTCAGCGGTAAGACCGTTTTTCTTCTGGAAGTAGATGACCGCCGCTTTTGTCTTTGAGCCGTAGATGCCATCGACCTCGCCCTTGTAGTAGCCCCAGCTTTTGAGCTTCTTCTGGATATTGCGTACCTCCTGCCCCGAGGAGCCGAATTTTGAAAGGGCTTCCGCTGAGCGGCTTTGAACCGCTTCACTGACCATTGCTCCCAAAATATTGATAATAACAGCGCAAAGCACCGCAAGGACGGCAATGGTGCGCTGCCTTCTTTTACTGTACATAAAAACATCCTTTCAGAATATTTCTGTGTGATAGTATATCCTGAAAGGAGTACTATTTGTCTGTAAAAAATTGTCTACGCCAAATGATGTTATGCAACATACTATTATATATATAATTACAGTATTCAATCAACAGCTTGTATTTTGCAGTTACGTTATTACCTTTTGTAAATAAAAATAGTGGATAATACCAAGGGTTTCCACTATATATAGAGCTCAAAAAATAATTTAAAAAAAGTGAAAAAAAGTGTTGACAAAAGGGTGTTGTGATGGTATTATAGTCAAGCACTCAACGAGAGAGGCAAACGCCTCGGGCTCAGCGAGGTGCAAGAATGTTCCTTGAAAATTAAACAACGAAGTAAGAAGTACCCGTAATTTCTTGTTGAGTTCAAATGTACTCATAAAGAAACACGAATATATTTCAAAATAACTTTTACGTCAGCAATGACGGTTTTGAGCATCAAGCTCTAGAAAAGTGATTTAAACAGCTACGGCTGTATAAATACAATTTTTTAGAGAGTTTGATCCTGGCTCAGGACGAACGCTGGCGGCGTGCCTAACACATGCAAGTCGAACGAAGTTAGTTTGCTTAATCCTTCGGGAAGCGGCTTTCTAACTTAGTGGCGGACGGGTGAGTAACACGTGAGTAACCTGCCCTTCAGTGGGGAATACCGTTTGGAAACGAACGTTAATACCGCATAATGTATCGGGATCGCATGGTTCTGATACCAAAGGAGCAATTCGCTGAAGGATGGACTCGCGTCTGATTAGATAGTTGGTGAGGTAACGGCCCACCAAGTCGACGATCAGTAGCCGGACTGAGAGGTTGATCGGCCACATTGGGACTGAGACACGGCCCAGACTCCTACGGGAGGCAGCAGTGAGGGATATTGCGCAATGGGGGAAACCCTGACGCAGCAACGCCGCGTGTGGGAAGAAGGTCTTCGGATTGTAAACCACTGTTTTCGGTGACGAACAAATGACGGTAGCCGAGTAGGAAGCTCCGGCTAACTACGTGCCAGCAGCCGCGGTAATACGTAGGGAGCAAGCGTTGTCCGGATTTACTGGGTGTAAAGGGAGCGTAGGCGGGAAAGCAAGTCAGAAGTGAAATCCATCGGCTTAACCGATGAACTGCTTTTGAAACTGTTTTTCTTGAGTGAAGTAGAGGTAGGCGGAATTCCCGGTGTAGCGGTGGAATGCGTAGATATCGGGAGGAACACCAGTGGCGAAGGCGGCCTACTGGGCTTTAACTGACGCTGAGGCTCGAAAGCATGGGTAGCAAACAGGATTAGATACCCTGGTAGTCCATGCCGTAAACGATGATTACTAGGTGTGGGGGGGCTGACCCCTTCCGTGCCGCAGTTAACACAATAAGTAATCCACCTGGGGAGTACGGCCGCAAGGTTGAAACTCAAAGGAATTGACGGGGGCCCGCACAAGCAGTGGAGTATGTGGTTTAATTCGAAGCAACGCGAAGAACCTTACCAGGTCTTG
>JAZSJQ010000078.1:0-4402 GCA_045534445.1 Acutalibacteraceae bacterium | reverse complement strand
CATTTTTACGCCGTGCTCCATCTCCTCCGTCGCCTATCCTCATCTATAAACAACCTTTTCATTTCCGATTTTGTCCATATCGGATTTGATTGAGTTTTGCTGAATTTGTTTGCCCTTTTTTGGTAAGGGTGGGTGCCTTGGGACATGGAGAAATTTTCAAAATGCGTTTTTGGGAAATAAAAATAGCTCAACCATGCGCCCTCCCAAATCCGCTCCATGTTTTTGGGGATTTTTCATGTTTTTTCAAGTCGTTTTTGGGAAATTGTTTTTTCTGCTGTAAACGGCTTAACGGTGCGGGATTCCGGTGAATAACCTTACAAATTAATCTCATTTTCGGGAGTTTTTCATATCTTTTCACTTCCGTATTTGGGAAAATTTCATTATATTTCATGTTTGGAGGTTATTTATGCGAAAACGCAACTACAAAGGACGATGCGAAAAGCGAGTTCTCAGCAAGTGTGATGGTGTATGCAAGACGTACAGCGTCCTGCAATATGCCTACGCTGACATTCTTGAAGCTCAGTCTGACATCAAGGAAATTCGATGTAATGTTCCGCTTACAGGACTATCAACAGGTGATTATGTCTCAGATTTTGTTTGCATCAAAGAAGATGGTGAGATGATGGTAAGAGAGTGCGTCATGCGCACTGCCCTTACCAAGCCAATGACAGTAAAGTTACTTGATACATCGAGAGTCTACTGGTTGAATCGTGGTATTTCCGATTGGGGGTTGGTTATTGATGCAGAAAAATGAGCTTTTGCGCAAGAGTAGCAATATAATACGTATTCTCGAAGTAGCAGACAATGATGTACTGTCAATCAGTTGTAACTCTGTTTCTGTCCCTAAGTGGTGTCCCATTGAAGCCCTTTCCGAATTTGAACCCTGTAATAACCTTGCCTTATTCCAATCAACGGGCTTTACCCCTGTTCCTATCAATGAACTTTCCGCAAAATGTCGAAAGACAGCATATGAGCGCTTTAATCTTGTCACCCATGTTATTCCATTTATAGGCGATAAAAAGCAGCGCACTGCCGCAATTTTGAAGGTTTCAGAGGACAACAGCATCAGCCGCCAGACCGTCTCTTCCTATCTCTGGAAGTATCTTGTGTATCAGGATGTTTCTGCTTTGGCTCCTGTTGTAAGAAAAACCGAACGTGAACTTACATCTGATGAGAAAAACTTCCGCAGGGCACTGAACAAGTATTACTACAAACCCAGCAAATATAGTCTGTACACTACTTATCTTTTCATGCTTCGAGACCGCTACTGTGACAGCGATGGCGTTTTACTCCCTGAGCATCCGTCTTTTAATCGATTCAGATACTTCTACCGCAAAACTTACAAAGTTCAGAACGATATTATCTCACGCAAGGGCATCAAATACTATCAGCGCAACTGCCGTCCACTGGTCGGAAACGGAGTACAGGCTTTTGCTCCGTGTATAGGAACAGGTATGCTGGATTCTACAATCTGCGATATTCATCTTGTCGATGAAAGTGGAAACCTTATTGGCAGACCGATACTTACTGCCTGTGTCGACGCCTGCAGCGGAATGTGCTGTGGTTACACACTTTCACTTGAAGGAGGTATGTACAGCCTGCGGAACCTGATGCTGAATGTTATTGCCGATAAAGTTGCCTGGTGCAAATCTTTCGGCATTACTATCGAGCCCGAAGACTGGAACTGCAGTATGCTACCTGCACATCTTGTTACCGATATGGGCAAGGAATACGTTTCCGAGAACTTTGACCAGATTACGGATTTGGGTGTAAAGCTCACCTCTCTGCCTGCATATCGACCCGAGCTTAAAGGTGTTGTAGAGAAGTTCTTTGACCTGATTCAGCAGTCATATAAGCCTTATCTTTACAGAAAAGGCGTTATTGAAAATGACTGTCAGGAACGAGGCGCTCACGATTACAGAAAGGATGCCTGTCTTACGCTCTTTGAGTTTGAGCAGGTAATTTTGAGATGTATTATCTACCATAACACACAGCGCATATTTGAATCCTTTCCTTATTCTGACGATATGCTGGCACGAGATATACCTCCCCATGCAAATGCTATATGGAACAACGATATTTCCGATGGTATATATAATCTTATTCCTGTCTCTGCAAAAGAGCTGACTATGGTACTGCTGCCACGGACTAAGGGACGTTTCAGCAGGCATGGTTTGTCTGCAAACAAACTTCATTACTACAACGCAGATTACAAGGAACACTGTCTGCTAAAAGACTCAGGTATCGTAGCTTATAACCCTGACGATGTTTCTGTGGTATGGCTTATCGAAAACGGAGAATACGTTCCTTTTGAGCTTATTGAGATTCAGTTTTCAGGCAAGACACTCGATGATGTCAGCAGGCATATTGCAATGAAAAAGGAGGCTATTGAGGCAGCACAGAGCGACAATCTGCAGGCAAGGCTCGACCTCATAGCGCACATAGAGACTATATCTTCTGTCGCCTCGAAACCCGGTGAAACAAAAATAAAAGGAGTTCGTAAAAACAGGACGCGGGAGCGTGCAAGAATACGGAAGGGAGGTAATACAGACAATGAATAATGAAAACAAGCTATTAAGCCTTATGCCCGATATGCTGTGTGATGAGGAGCTCATATCTGCGCTTTCTTGCAAGCCGCCTTACGACAAAGGCATCAGAAACGAAAGCAAAACCGTTAGGCTTCTTGCATTGGAACAACTCTCTGATATTTACATTCCTTCGTCCATGACCTTGGAAATATACAGCAAACTCTATCTCGCCACCCGTCACTCACTGGCAAAGAAGCTCAGCAAGGCTTCTTACAGGCAGCGAACCGAAAACTTCAAGGCTATAATGCAGCTTAATAACAGCAGTGTTCTCGGCGGTGCTGACAGCTTTACTATTATAGGTACGTCAGGCGTAGGAAAAAGCACTGCTGTAAGCAAGGCAATCGAGCTCATTTCTCATAATGGTCTCATTGAATTGGATGACCCTTACATGAAGGTTATCCCCTGTATGGTAGTTCAATGTCCTTTTGACTGCTCTGCCAAGGGACTGCTATTTGAGATACTGCGAAAGGCAGATACGCTTCTCGGCACTGACTACTATTCTACCGCACTTCGCAGAAAGGCTACTATTGATGTTCTTATAGGAAGTGTAAGTCAAGTTGCCTTGAATCACATCGGGTTGATTGTAGTGGATGAGATTCAGAACGTGGTCAACAACAAGTTCGGAAAAAATCTTGTGAGTATGCTGACCCAGCTTATCAACAACAGCGGAATCTCAATCTGCATGGTTGGCACTCCTGATGTGTCAGAGTTTCTCGAACAGGCGGTCCAGTTGGCACGGCGTTCGCTTGGACTCAAATACTACCGCATGAGCCTGAATGATGATTTTCTCAAGCTTTGCCATACCTTCTTTTCCTATCAGTATACCAAACACGAAACCGAGCTGACTCCTGCTATTGTTTCATGGCTGTATGAACACAGCGCAGGCATTGCGGCACTTGTGGTTTCGCTCATCCGTGATGCGCAGGAAATTGCTATCCTTAATGGTACCGAGGAATTGAGCCTCGAAACACTGCGAGAGGCTTACAACAGACGGTGCAGCACGATGCATTATTATATCGAGACAACCAAACTTCAAGCGCTTCCAACGACTACACGCATAAGCAAAAAGGAGCCCACTATACCAGTGCAGGTAATCGAACCCGCAGACAGCGACATCAGTATAGAATATCTGGCAGGTGTAGCAAAATCTGCTCATACCGATATCGTACCTCTTCTCAAAAAGCACTTTCCTGTCACGGAGGTGCGTATATGATAGGTTTCTTCCCTACGTTATACCCTGATGAGCTGCTTTACAGTTTATTGGCACGGTATTATGCATACTCGGGTTATACAGCCTACACCTATGCCGCTGAAATACTCTTTGAAAACAAATCAGTAAAGCCAAGCATAGAGTTTATATCAAAGCTTTCTCCTGAAGTTACGGAACTTCTCTCTCGTCGGGTATCTCTTGCTGAAATCGTAGAAAAGCACACCCTCCTGGCCTACTATGCTCGTTTCTACCCTAAGCAGCGCCTTCTCACTGCCTACAATGGTATGCTTGCAGAGAATAAAACATGGCACAATATCGTGAAACGTACTCCTCTGAAAAACGGAAGCTTTCATTATCTTCGATTCTGCCCTCTCTGTGCTGAGGATGATTTGCGCCTTTACGGAGAAACATATTGGCATCGCTCACACCAGCTGCCTCTTGTGGACGTCTGTCCTTTACACACCTGTCGATTGGTTGATAGCCCTGTTCCCATAACAAGCATTGACAGTCCATCTCTTGTTTCTGCTGACAGTGCAATTACTTCTGTTGAGCCTGTTTTTTCAGTGGGAGCTATGGAACTCAGACTATCGCAATATGTTCTTGA